>NZ_JBFOCW010000084.1:0-2101 GCF_040908005.1 Aeromonas sp. s1(2024)
GCCATGGCGCTGACGGCGCGGGCGCTCTGCTCCTGGAGGCTGTTGATCATGCCCTGGATCTCGGCGGTGGAGGCGGCGGAGCGGCTGGCGAGGTTGCGCACCTCGTCGGCCACCACGGCGAAGCCACGGCCCTGCTCGCCGGCGCGGGCGGCCTCGATGGCGGCGTTGAGGGCCAGCAGGTTGGTCTGCTCCGAGATGCTGCGGATGGTGTCGAGGATGCTGCCGATGGAGTCGGTCTGGCTCGCCAGGGACTCGATGACCCCGGCGACCTGTTCGATTTCACCGGAGAGGCCGACGATGCCGTGACGGGCCTGGGCGACGACCTGGGCCCCTGCATCGGCCTGCTCGTTGGCCTGCTTGGCGACGTCGGCGGCGAGAGACGCATTCCCTGCGATCTCGGTGACGGTGGCCCCCATCTCGTGGATGGCGGTGGCGACCTGGACGGTGCGATCCCGCTGGGCGGTGCAGTTGTGCTGGGTGAGCTGGGCCTTGGCGGCCACCTCGCTGGCGGTGGCCGCCACCTGGCGCGAGTTGCTCGCCACCTGCACGATGGCCCCGTGGATCCGGGTCACGAACTGGTTGAAGCTGTGGGCAATCTCGGCCAGCTCGTCCTTGCCGGTAAGACTGGCGCGGCTGTCGAGGGCGAGGTGGCGGGCCACCTCGCCAATATGGGATTGCAGGAAGGAGACCCGGCGGCGCAGCCCGATGAGGATGAGGGTCGAGACGAGCAGCGAGATGGCGATGGCGATGACGATGATGGCGATCATCTGGGTACGACCGCTGTCATAGCTGTTTTCGCTCAGGTCGTTGCGATGCTGGGCCTGACCTATCAATCCGTCGAGCAGCTCATTGGCGCCCTTGCGCATGACCCCGTAGCTCTGGCTGTAGCGATCCCGGTAGATGGCGCGTGCCTCGTCCATCTTGTTGTCAGAGAGCGCCTGCAACATGGGGGTCAGCTCCTCCCGCTCCACCCGGGTGAATTGATCGAGCAGGGTCTGGGCCTTGGCCCGGGCGTCGGGATCGACCTGGGCCTTGACGGCCTGCTCCATGGCCTGGCGCATCTCGGGAATGTCTTCCTCGCGGGTCTCCTTGACCCGGGTCAGCACCCCCTTTTCGTCGCGCAGGGAGGTGTCCTGCAATAGCATCATGTCGATGCCGACGCGCATGCGCGGGATGCGGGAGGCCACTTCCGCCATGGCCCGCATGGGGGTGGCGGTATTCTGGAACAGCTCTTCGGCCTGCTGCCTGATGTTGTCCATGCTGCGCAGACTGGCGGCGCCAACCAGCAGCAGGGCGAGACAGGGCACGGTGACGGCCAGGATCAGTTGGGTTTTGATGGTGAGGTTGCCTGCCAGCATGTTGACTCCTTGGTGTGTTGCTGTGTCGCTACTGTAGCGGCTTGTCATGACGGTTCGCCGTCATGGGGGTCGGTATTCCCTGTCGACCCGGTGAAAAAAGGGCGCCGCAGCGCCCTTTCATCTTATAACCGGAAGTTGCCGACCAGCTTGTCGAGCTCGCCGGAGAGCTGTTGCAGGCTGCGGCTGGACTCGGTCAACTGGTGGGCGATATCGGCGGTCTCCATGGTGAGCTGGTTGATGTCCTCCACGTTGCGGTTGATCTCCCCGACCACGCTGGACTGCTCTTCGGTGGCGGTGGCGACCTGGATGTTCATGTCGCTGATCTGGGTGATGTGCCCGGTGATCTGGTCGAGGGCGCCGTTGGCCTCGTCGGCCTGGGTCACCACCCGCAGGCTCTGGTTGCGTCCCTGTGCCATGGCGCTGACGGCGCGGGCGCTCTGCTCCTGGAGGCTGTTGATCATGCCCTGGATCTCGGCGGTGGAGGCGGCGGAGCGGCTGGCGAGGTTGCGCACCTCGTCGGCCACCACGGCGAAGCCACGGCCCTGCTCGCCGGCGCGGGCGGCCTCGATGGCGGCGTTGAGGGCCAGCAGGTTGGTCTGCTCCGAGATGCTGCGGATGGTGTCGAGGATGCTGCCGATGGAGTCGGTCTGGCTCGCCAGGGACTCGATGACCCCGGCGACCTGTTCGATTTCACCGGAGAGGCCGACGATGCCGTGACGGGCCTGGGCGACGACCTGGGCCCC
>NZ_JBFOCW010000085.1:0-20326 GCF_040908005.1 Aeromonas sp. s1(2024)
ACCATCGGCCACGTTGACCACGGTAAAACCACCCTGACCGCCGCCATCACCAACGTGCTGGCCAAGCACTTCGGTGGTAAAGCTTTCGCCTTCGACCAGATCGACAAGGCACCGGAAGAGCGTGAGCGTGGTATCACCATCAACACCTCCCACGTAGAATACGACACTGCAACCCGCCACTACGCCCACGTAGATTGCCCGGGTCACGCCGACTACGTTAAAAACATGATCACCGGTGCTGCCCAGATGGACGGCGCAATCCTGGTAGTAGCAGCGACTGACGGCCCGATGCCGCAGACTCGTGAGCACATCCTGCTGGGTCGTCAGGTAGGCGTTCCGTACATCATCGTGTTCATGAACAAGTGCGACATGGTAGATGACGAAGAGCTGCTGGAACTGGTCGAGATGGAAGTTCGCGAACTGCTGTCCGAGTACGACTTCCCGGGTGATGACCTGCCGGTAGTCCGTGGTTCCGCACTGAAAGCGCTGGAAGGCGAAGCTCAGTGGGAAGAGAAGATCCTGGAACTGGCTGGCCACCTGGACACCTACATTCCGGAGCCGGAGCGTGCCATTGACCAGCCGTTCCTGATGCCTATCGAAGACGTCTTCTCCATCGCAGGCCGTGGTACCGTAGTAACCGGTCGTGTAGAGCGCGGTATCGTCAAGGTTGGTGAAGAAGTGGAAATCGTTGGTATCAAAGATACCACCAAGACCACCTGTACCGGCGTTGAAATGTTCCGCAAACTGCTGGACGAAGGTCGTGCAGGTGAGAACGTTGGCGCACTGCTGCGTGGCGTGAAGCGTGAAGACGTAGAGCGTGGTCAGGTACTGGCCAAGCCGGGCACCATCAAGCCGCACACCAAGTTCGAATCTGAAGTGTACGTGCTGTCCAAGGAAGAAGGTGGTCGTCACACTCCGTTCTTCAAGGGCTACCGTCCGCAGTTCTACTTCCGTACTACCGACGTGACCGGTACCATCGAACTGCCGGAAGGCGTAGAGATGGTCATGCCGGGCGACAACATCAAGATGGTTGTTACCCTGATTGCCCCGATCGCGATGGACGACGGCCTGCGTTTCGCCATCCGTGAAGGTGGCCGTACCGTAGGTGCTGGTGTTGTAGCCAAAGTTATCGCTTAATCTTGGCTTACATAAATAAAGCAAAGCCCCTATAATAGGGGCTTTCTTATGCAGGGGCGTAGTTCGAATTGGTAGAACAGCGGTCTCCAAAACCGATGGTTGCGGGTTCGAGTCCTGCCGCCCCTGCCATATACCTCGTCTCGTACGGGGCTTTTGTGTCTTTGGTTACGTCAGATACAGGTGGGTTGTATGAGTGTTAGTTCTGAGGGTCAGGGCGGAAGCAAGGATACCCTGCTTTGGGGCCTGGTTTTCATCATCCTGGCGGCCGCTGTAGTGGGCAATTACCTGCTGAGCGACGTTATTGCTGCCGTCCGCGCCCTGGGTGTGGTCGTTGTCATCGCTGCTGCCGGTGCAGTGGCCCTGCAAACCACCAAGGGCAAGGCAACACTGGCGTTTGCCCGTGAGTCTCGCCTGGAAGTCCGCAAGGTCGTATGGCCGACCCGTCAGGAAGCCATTCAGACAACCCTGATTGTGCTGGCGGTGACTGCCGTGATGGGGCTGCTGCTGTTCGTGTTGGACGGCGCCTTGGTCTGGTTGGTCAACCTGATTACCGGTGTGTAAGGATAAGCCATGACTGAACAACGTGAACAGCGTATGAGATGGTATGTCGTGCAGGCATTTTCCGGCTACGAAGGCCGTGTTGCCAAATCCCTGCGTGAACATATCAAGATGCATGGCATGGAAGAGCTGTTTGGTGAAGTGCTGGTCCCGACCGAAGAAGTGGTCGAGATGCGTGCTGGCCAGAAGCGCAAGAGTGAGCGCAAATTTTTCCCGGGATACGTCCTGGTCCAGATGGTGATGGATGAAACCACATGGCACCTGGTACGCAATGTACCACGTGTAATGGGTTTCATCGGCGGTACCTCCGATCGCCCTGCTCCTATCTCCGATAAGGAAGCGGATGCCATCCTCAATCGTCTGCAAGATGCCCACGACAAGCCGCGTCCGAAAACCCTGTTTGAACCGGGTGAGATGGTCCGGGTTGCCGATGGTCCGTTCGCCGACTTCAACGGTACCGTTGAAGAGGTGGACTACGAAAAGAGCCGCGTGAAGGTCTCCGTACTGATCTTCGGCCGCTCAACGCCGGTAGAACTGGATTTTGGTCAGGTCGAAAAAGGCTGATTAATCTCTGTACGTTTAACGGTTGTCAGGGGCAGCGATTATCTCTATAATTCGCTGCCCCTTTATTTGTTGGGGAGCCGTTTGCAGGAGCATGTCTCCGAGGCGTTAGAACCCATTTTTGAGGTATTTTTGTAATGGCTAAGAAAGTCACAGCTTATATCAAGCTGCAAGTTAAGGCTGGCAGTGCTAACCCCAGCCCTCCCGTTGGTCCCGCTCTGGGTCAGCACGGCGTGAACATCATGGAATTCTGTAAGGCGTTCAACGCCCGTACAGAAAAGCTGGAAAAAGGTTCTCCGACTCCGGTCGTGATCACCGTTTACAGCGACCGTTCCTTCACCTTCGAAACCAAGACTCCGCCCGCTTCCTTCCTGCTGAAGAAAGCCGCTGGTATCCAGTCTGGTTCTGCCAAGCCGAACAAAGACAAGGTTGGTAAGGTGACTGTGGCTCAGCTGCAAGAAATCGCCAAGACCAAAGAGCCGGATATGACTGGTGCCGATCTGGATGCAAAAGTACGTTGCATCGCCGGTTCCGCTCGTTCCATGGGCCTGGTAGTGGAGGAGTAAGACAATGGCTAAACTGTCCAAGCGTATGCGCGTTATTCGCGAAAAAGTTGACGGTACCAAAGAGTACTCCATCAACGAAGCCATTGCCCTGCTGAAAGAACTGGCTACTGCCAAGTTCGTTGAAAGCGTTGACGTTGCCGTTAACCTGGGTATCGATGCTCGTAAATCCGATCAGAACGTACGTGGTGCAACTGTACTGCCGCACGGTACCGGTCGTGACATCCGTGTCGCCGTGTTCACCCAGGGTGCCAACGCCGAAGCCGCCAAGGCTGCCGGTGCTGAACTGGTTGGTATGGACGACCTGGCCGAGCTGGTCAAGAAAGGCGAGATGAACTTCGACGTCGTCATCGCATCCCCGGATGCCATGCGTGTTGTTGGTCAACTGGGTCAAATCCTGGGCCCGCGCGGTCTGATGCCGAACCCGAAAGTGGGTACCGTCACTCCGAACGTAGCCGAAGCCGTCAAGAACGCCAAGGCTGGTCAGGTTCGTTACCGTAACGACAAGAACGGTATCATTCATACCACACTGGGCAAGGTCTCTTTCAACGAAGTTCAGCTGAAAGAAAACCTGGAAGCGCTGCTGGTTGCCTTGAAGAAGGCCAAGCCGTCCTCCGCCAAGGGTGTATTCATCAAGAAAGTCAGCATCTCCACCACCATGGGTGCCGGTGTTGCCGTAGACCAAGCTTCCCTGGAAGCTCAGGCCTAATTGATGGGTTTTACAAGGCGCAAAATTTAATCTATAATTTTGCGCCTTGATTGGTTGGGGGTTTCGACCTCCGTCCAAGACCGCAGGAGGCCGCAAAGCCTTAATTCTTCCTGCGTAGACGGTGCCGGAAACCCAGCGAGAAAGATTCTTTCTCTTCTGGAATCCTGCTACCGCATCGTTCCCCTCTGTTGTAAAGGTAGGGGGGATGTGTCAGTACTGGGTCAACAGACCCGGATTCAATCCAGGAGTTAAGCCAATGGCATTGGGACTCGAAGACAAAAAGGCAATTGTTGCTGAAGTCAACGAAGCTGCCAAAGGCGCTCTTTCTGCAGTTGTAGCCGATTCTCGCGGCGTCACTGTAGAGAAGATGACCGTCCTGCGTAAGACCGCTCGTGAAGCTGGTGTGTACATGCGCGTTGTGCGTAACACCCTGCTGCGTCGCGCGGTAGAAGGTACCGAATACGAGTGCCTGAACGACGCATTTACCGGTCCTACCTTGATTGCTTTCTCTAACGAACACCCGGGCGCTGCCGCTCGTCTGTTCAAAGAGTTTGCCAAAGCGAACCAAAAGTTCGAAATCAAGGCTGGCGCTTTTAACGGTGAGTTTATCGCCGCAGCACAAATTGATCGTCTGGCCACGCTGCCGACTTACGAAGAAGCAATTGCGAAGTTGATGGCTACCATGAAGGAAGCCTCTGCTGGCAAACTGGTTCGTACTATCGCTGCTGTTCGCGACCAGAAACAAGCTGCTGCTTGATTCTCGCCTATCTAGGCTGTTTGAGTTTATTCAACATCAGGAATTTTTGTCATGTCTATCACTAAAGACCAAATCATCGAAGCCGTTGCTTCCATGTCCGTAATGGAAGTTGTTGAGCTGATCGAAGCTATGGAAGAGAAGTTCGGTGTTTCTGCCGCTGCTGCCGTCATGGCCGGCCCGGCTGCTGCTGAAGCAGTAGAAGAGAAGACCGAGTTCGACGTAGTTCTGACTGCTGCTGGCGCCAACAAAGTTGCCGTCATCAAGGCCGTTCGTGGCGCTACCGGTCTGGGCCTGAAAGAAGCCAAGGACCTGGTAGAAGCTGCTCCGACCAATCTGAAAGAAGCCGTGTCCAAGGACGAAGCTGAAGCTCTGAAGAAAGAGCTGGAAGCTGCCGGTGCTTCTGTTGAGATCAAATAATCTGCATTTATGTAGATTAGCCTGATAAAACAGGCTAAGGCTGGTGAATCTTTATTCACCAGCCTTTTTGCGCTGTAGACTGAGAGTATTTCACACCGTTCACGACTCTCGGTGCACCAGCAATCCGGACCGCCTCATCGTCCGGGCCAACACAAAACGGTGTTGAGACAGAGCTGTCCCGTGGGGACAGAGTGGGTCACTTATCAGCGAGCTGAGGAACCCTATGGTTTACTCTTATACCGAAAAAAAACGCATACGTAAGGACTTCGGTAAGCGAGACCAGGTACTGGACACGCCTTATCTGTTGTCCATTCAGCTGGACTCCTTCAAGCAGTTCATCGAGGCTGACCCGGAAGGTGAGTACGGCCTAGAAGCCGCCTTCCGTAGCGTTTTCCCGATCACCAGTTACTCCGGTAGTGCTGAGCTTCAGTATGTCAGCTATCGCCTGGGTGAGCCGGTATTTGACGTAAAAGAATGCCAGATCCGTGGAGTGACCTACTCCGCGCCGCTGCGTGTCAAGCTTCGTATGGTTCTGTACGACCGTGAAGCAGCTGCCGGCACCGTCAAAGACATCAAGGAACAAGAAGTTTACATGGGCGAAATTCCGCTCATGACCGAAAACGGCACCTTTGTCATCAATGGTACCGAGCGGGTCATCGTCTCCCAGCTGCACCGCAGCCCGGGCGTCTTCTTCGACCACGATAAAGGCAAAACACATTCATCCGGTAAGGTGCTTTATAACGCTCGCGTTATCCCCTACCGTGGCTCCTGGCTGGACTTCGAGTTCGATGCGAAAGACAACCTGTTTGTCCGTATCGACCGTCGTCGTAAACTGCCAGCCTCCATTATTCTGCGCGCCCTGGACTTCAGCTCCGAAGAAATCCTGGCCACCTTCTTCGAGACCATCGGTTTCGAAGTGAAAGATGGCAAGTTGATGATGGATCTGGTGCCCGAGCGCCTGCGTGGCGAGACCGCGACCTTCGACATCATTGCCAATGGCGCCGTGGTGGTCGAGACCGGTCGTCGTGTCACTGCCCGTCACATCCGTCAGCTGGAAAAAGACGGCATCACTCAGATCGAGGTGCCGGTAGAGTATGTTGTTGGCAAAGTTGCAGCCAAGAACTATGCACATCCGCAGACTGGTGAAATGGTCGTGACTGCCAACCAGGCCCTGAGCCTGGAAGCAGTTGCCAACCTGTCCCAAGCCGGCTTCAAGCACTTCGAGGTTCTGTTCACCAACGAACTGGACCACGGTGCCTACATGTCCGAGACCCTGCGTATCGACTCCAGCTCCAGCCGCCTGGAAGCTCTGGTCGAGATCTATCGCATGATGCGTCCGGGCGAGCCGCCCACTCGCGAAGCGGCCGAACAGCTGTTCGAGAACCTGTTCTTCTCGTCCGAGCGTTACGACCTGTCTACCGTAGGTCGGATGAAGTTCAACCGCCGTCTGGGTCGTGAAGACGAGACTGGCGTTGGCGTGCTGACCAAGGACGATATCGTCGAGGTCATGAAGCGCCTGATCGACATCCGTAACGGTAACGACGAAGTGGACGATATCGACCACCTGGGTAACCGTCGTATTCGTTCCGTCGGTGAAATGGCCGAGAACCAGTTCCGTGTCGGTCTGGTCCGTGTCGAGCGTGCGGTGAAGGAGCGCCTGTCTCTGGGCGATCTGGACACCCTGATGCCGCAGGATCTGATCAACGCCAAGCCGATCTCCGCAGCGGTCAAAGAGTTCTTTGGTTCCAGCCAGCTGTCCCAGTTCATGGACCAGAACAACCCGCTGTCCGAAGTGACCCACAAGCGCCGTATCTCCGCGCTGGGCCCGGGCGGTTTGACCCGTGAGCGTGCCGGTTTCGAAGTTCGAGACGTACACCCGACCCACTACGGTCGTCTGTGTCCCATCGAAACGCCGGAAGGTCCGAACATCGGTCTGATCAACTCGCTGTCCGTGTATTCCCGCACCAACGAGTACGGTTTCCTCGAGACCCCGTACCGCAAGGTGATCGACGGTGTGATCACCGACGAAGTGGATTACCTGTCTGCGATTGAAGAAGGCAAGTACGTGATCGCACAGGCCAACGCCGCGACCACCGAAGATGGCCGTCTGAAAGATGAATTGATCCCGTGCCGTCACAAAGGTGAATCCACCTTTATGAACGCCGACCAGATCCAGTACATGGACGTGAGCCCGCAGCAGATCGTCTCTGTGGCAGCGGCCCTGATCCCGTTCCTGGAACACGATGACGCGAACCGCGCATTGATGGGTTCAAACATGCAACGTCAGGCTGTACCGACCCTGCGCGCTGACAAGCCGCTGGTAGGTACCGGTATGGAACGCGCAGTGGCCGTTGACTCCGGTGTGACCGTAGTGGCCAAGCGTGGCGGCATGATCGACTACGTCGATGCCTCCCGTATCGTTATCAAGGTCAACGAAGATGAGCTGCTGCCTGGCGAAGCCGGCATCGACATCTACAGCCTGACCAAATACACCCGTTCCAACCAGAACACCTGTATCAACCAGCGTCCGTGCGTGATGTTGGGTGAGCCGGTGATGGCGGGCGACGTGCTGGCTGACGGCCCGTCCACCGATCTTGGTGAACTGGCGCTGGGTCAGAACCTGCGCGTCGCGTTCATGCCGTGGAACGGTTACAACTTCGAAGACTCGATCCTGGTGAACGAGCGTGTTGTTCAGGAAGATCGCCTGACCACCATTCACATCCAGGAACTGGCCTGTATCTCCCGTGACACCAAGCTGGGTCCGGAAGAGATCACTGCTGACATCCCGAACGTGGGTGAAGCCGCTCTGTCCAAGCTGGACGAGTCCGGTATCGTCTACGTGGGTGCCGAAGTGAAGGGTGGCGACATTCTGGTCGGTAAGGTAACGCCGAAAGGTGAAACCCAGCTGACTCCGGAAGAGAAGCTGCTGCGCGCCATCTTCGGTGAGAAGGCGTCCGACGTGAAGGACTCTTCCCTGCGTGTACCGAACGGTGTGTACGGTACCGTGGTTGACGTGCAGGTCTTTACCCGCGATGGCGTGGAAAAAGACAAGCGCGCCAAAGAAATCGAAGAGATGCAGTTGAAGGAAGCGAAGAAGGACTTGACCGAAGAGTTCAAGATCCTGGAAGACGGCATTTTCGGCCGTTCCCGCAACCTGCTGCTGGCCGCCGGTTACAGCGAAGATCGTCTGAACAAGCTCGATCGTTCCAAGTGGTTTGAGCTGGCCATCGAAGATGAAGCCAAGCAAATCGAGCTGGAGCAGATCGCTGAACAGCACGTTGAGCTGAAGGCCGAGTTCGACAAGAAATTCGAGAACAAGCGTCGCAAGATCATCCAGGGCGATGACCTGGCGCCGGGCGTACTGAAGATCGTCAAGGTCTATCTGGCCGTCAAGCGTCGCATCCAGCCGGGTGACAAGATGGCGGGCCGTCACGGTAACAAGGGTGTTATCTCCAAGATCTGTCCGGTCGAGGATATGCCCCATGACGAGTACGGCCGTCCGGTCGACATCGTACTGAACCCGCTGGGTGTACCGTCTCGTATGAACATCGGTCAGATCCTCGAAGTGCACCTGGGCCTCGCGGCCAAGGGCATCGGCGAGAAGATCGACCGCATGATCAAAGAACAGCGCGAGCTGCACGAGATGCGCGAGTTCCTGCAACAGGTCTATGACCTGGGCGAGAAGGACTCCCAGCAAGTGAACATTGCCGAACTGTCTGACGACGACGTGCGTACCCTGGTGGGTAACCTGCGTAAGGGTCTGCCGGTGGCTACACCTGTCTTTGATGGTGCCAAAGAGCGCGAAATCAAAGCCTTGCTGAAGCTGGCCGATCTGCCGGAATCCGGTCAGATCTCCCTGTTCGACGGTCGTACCGGTAACGCCTTCGAGCGCAAGGTCACCGTGGGTTACATGTACATGCTGAAGCTGAACCACCTAGTAGACGACAAGATGCACGCGCGTTCTACCGGTTCCTACAGCCTGGTTACCCAGCAGCCGCTGGGTGGTAAGGCGCAGTTCGGTGGTCAGCGGTTCGGTGAGATGGAAGTGTGGGCCCTGGAGGCTTACGGTGCGGCATATACCCTGCAGGAAATGCTGACCGTCAAGTCTGACGATGTGAACGGCCGTACCAAGATGTACAAGAACATCGTGGATGGCGACCACCGTATGGAGCCGGGCATGCCCGAATCCTTCAACGTATTGCTGAAGGAAATCCGCTCTCTGGGTATCAACATCGAGCTGGACGAAGAGTAAGAGCTCGCTCTTATTGTTCGAGAATTGACGTGGGCGCCCCGCTGTTTCGGCAGCCGGGGCGCCGAGGTTAGACTCCTGACAGGGGAAACACGTGAAAGACTTACTCAAGTTTTTGAAGGCTCAGACCAAGACCGAAGAGTTTGACAGTATCAAGATCGGTCTGGCCTCTCCTGACATGATCCGCTCCTGGTCATTCGGTGAGGTCAAAAAGCCTGAGACCATCAACTACCGGACTTTCAAGCCGGAGCGTGATGGTCTGTTCTGCGCCCGTATCTTCGGACCGGTGAAGGACTACGAGTGTCTGTGCGGCAAGTACAAGCGCCTGAAACACCGTGGTGTGATCTGCGAGAAGTGCGGTGTAGAAGTGACCCAGACCAAGGTCCGTCGTGAGCGCATGGGCCACATCGAGCTGGCCAGCCCGACTGCCCACATCTGGTTCCTGAAGTCCCTGCCGTCCCGTATCGGTCTGCTGCTGGACATGACCCTGCGTGACATCGAGCGCGTGCTGTATTTCGAATCCTATGTAGTGATCGAACCCGGCATGACCAACCTCGAGCGCAGCCAGATGCTGTCCGAAGAGAACTATCTGGACGCACTGGAAGAGTGGGGCGACGAATTCGACGCCAAGATGGGTGCCGAGGCCATTCTGGCCCTGCTGCGCGCCATCGATCTGGAAGGTGAAGTCAAAGCCATGCGTGAGGAGCTGGATCAGACCAACTCCGAGACCAAGCGCAAGAAGACCACCAAGCGTCTGAAGCTGATGGAAGCCTTCCTGCAATCCGGCAACAAGCCGGAGTGGATGATCATGACAGTGCTGCCCGTGCTGCCGCCGGACCTGCGTCCGCTGGTACCGCTGGACGGCGGCCGTTTCGCGACCTCCGATCTGAACGATCTGTACCGTCGCGTGATCAACCGTAACAACCGCTTGAAGCGTCTGCTGGATCTGGCTGCGCCGGACATCATCGTGCGCAACGAAAAGCGCATGCTGCAAGAGTCCGTGGATGCCCTGCTGGACAACGGCCGTCGTGGTCGTGCCATCACCGGTTCCAACAAGCGCCCGCTGAAATCCCTGGCCGACATGATCAAGGGTAAGCAAGGTCGTTTCCGTCAGAACCTGCTGGGTAAGCGTGTCGACTACTCCGGTCGTTCCGTTATCACCGTAGGTCCGACCCTGCGTCTGCATCAGTGCGGTCTGCCGAAGAAGATGGCACTGGAACTGTTCAAGCCCTTCATCTACGGCAAGCTGGAATCCCGCGGTCTGGCGACCACGATCAAGGCCGCCAAGAAGATGGTGGAGCGCGAAGAAGCCGTCGTTTGGGACATCCTGGACGAAGTGATCCGCGAACACCCGGTTCTGCTGAACCGTGCACCGACCCTGCACCGTCTGGGTATCCAGGCGTTTGAACCGACCCTGATCGAAGGGAAGGCCATCCAGCTGCACCCGCTGGTTTGTGCTGCGTATAACGCGGACTTCGACGGTGACCAGATGGCGGTCCACGTACCGCTGACCCTGGAAGCCCAGCTGGAAGCGCGCGCCCTGATGATGTCCACCAACAACATCCTGTCGCCTGCCTCCGGTGAGCCGATCATCGTTCCTTCCCAGGACGTGGTCTTGGGTCTGTACTACATGACCCGTGCCCGTATCAACGCCAAGGGCGAAGGTATGGTGCTGTCCGGTCCGAAAGAGGCCGAGAAGGTCTACCGTGCCGGTCTGGCCGACCTGCATGCTCGCGTCAAGTGCCGCATCACCGAGTACGTGAAGAACGAAGCCGGTGAGCTGGTTGCCAAGACCGAGATGAAGAACACCACCGTTGGTCGTGCGATCCTGAGCCTGATCCTGCCCAAAGGCATGGAGTACGCGCTGATTGACGAGCCCAAGGTACTGACTGCTGCAGAGCAGGCTGATCTGGACGCCAACCCGCAGAACTGGATCAAGTGCGTCTCCAACAAGGCGCTGGGCAAAAAGCTCATCTCCCGTCTGCTGAACACCTGCTATCGCAAGCAGGGCCTGAAGGATACCGTCATCTTCGCTGACCAGCTGATGTATACCGGTTTCCACTACGCGGCCCTGTCCGGTGCCTCTGTTGGTATCGATGACATGGTCATCCCGGATGCCAAGAAAGACATCATCGCTGCTGCAGAAGCCGAAGTCGCCGAGATCCAGGACCAGTTCCTGTCCGGTCTGGTGACCGCGGGCGAACGCTACAACAAGGTTATCGATATCTGGGCCAGCGCGAACGATCGCGTCTCCAAGGCCATGATGGACAACCTTTCCAAGGAGCGTAACGTCAACTCCCTGGGCGATGAGGAAGAGCAAGCCTCCTTCAACAGCATCTTCATGATGGCCGACTCTGGTGCGCGGGGTTCCGCCGCCCAGATCCGTCAGCTGGCCGGTATGCGTGGCCTGATGGCGAAGCCGGATGGCTCCATCATCGAAACGCCGATCGTGGCGAACTTCCGTGAAGGTCTGAACGTACTGCAGTACTTCATCTCCACTCACGGTGCTCGTAAAGGTCTGGCGGATACCGCGCTGAAGACAGCGAACTCCGGTTACCTGACCCGTCGTCTGGTTGACGTGGCCCAGGACATGGTGATCACCGAGGACGATTGCGGCACTACCGACGGTCTGTGGATGACTCCGCTGATCGAGGGTGGCGACGTGGTCGAGCCGCTGCGTGAGCGCGTGTTGGGTCGTGTGGTGGCCGAAGACGTGATCAAGCCGGGTACCGAGGATGAAGTGCTGGTAGCGCGCAACACCCTGCTCGACGAGCAGCTGTGTGACCTGCTGGAGCGCAACTCCGTCGACCGCGTGAAGGTACGTTCTGCCATCACCTGTGAGACCGACTTCGGTAACTGTGCTCACTGCTACGGCCGTGATCTGGCCCGTGGTCACCTGGTTAACAAGGGTGAGGCTGTCGGTGTTATCGCCGCTCAGTCCATCGGTGAACCGGGCACCCAGCTGACGATGCGTACCTTCCACATCGGTGGTGCCGCATCCCGAGCGGCTGCCGAGAGCAGCATCCAGGTGAAGAACACCGGTAGCATCAAGTTGCAGAACGCCAAGTTCGTTCTGAACAACTCTGACAAGCTGGTTATCACCTCCCGTTCTACCGAGCTGACCATCATGGACGAGATGGGCCGTACCAAGGAAAGCCACAAGCTGCCTTACGGTTCCGTGCTGGAAGTGAAGGATGGCGAAGCGGTGAACGCCGGTGATACCGTCGCGAACTGGGACCCGCACACCCACCCGATCATCACCGAAGTGGCGGGTCGCCTGCACTTCGAACACATGATCGACGGTGTGACCATCACTCGTCAGACCGACGAGCTGACCGGTCTCTCTTCCATCGTCGTGCTGGATGTCAACGAGCGTCCGAGCGCCGGTAAAGAGATGCGTCCGACCGTGAAACTGGTCGATCTGAACGGCAAGGATGTGATGATCCCGGGCACCGACGTTCCCGCCCAGTACTTCCTGCCGGGCAAGGCGATCGTGAACCTGGAAGATGGTGCCAACGTGGGCGTGGGTGATGCGGTTGCGCGTATCCCGCAAGAGTCCAGCGGTACCAAGGACATCACCGGTGGTCTGCCGCGCGTTGCGGATCTGTTCGAAGCACGTCAGCCGAAAGAGCCGGCCATCCTGGCCGAGATCTCCGGTACCATCTCCTTCGGGAAAGAGACCAAGGGCAAACGCCGTCTGGTCATCACCCCGACCGATGGTGGCGAGATCTACGAAGAGATGATTCCGAAATGGCGTCACCTCAACGTGTTCGAAGGTGAAAAAGTTGAGAAGGGTGAAGTGCTGGCGGACGGTCCCGAGTCTGCTCATGACATCCTGCGTCTGCGCGGTATCAGCCCGGTCGCCAACTACATCGCCAACGAAGTGCAGGACGTTTACCGTCTGCAAGGCGTTAAGATCAACGACAAGCACATCGAAGTCATCGTGCGTCAGATGCTTCGCAAGTGCGAGATCCTGAGCGCTGGCGACACCGACCTGATCGAAGGTGAGCAGGTTGAAGTGGCCCGTGTGAAGATTGCCAACCGTAAACTGGTTGCCGAAGGCAAGACCCCGGCTACCTACCGTCATATCCTGATGGGTATTACCAAGGCATCTCTGAGCACCGAGTCTTTCATCTCCGCAGCTTCCTTCCAGGAGACCACCCGCGTGCTGACCGAAGCGGCCGTGGGTGGCAAGCGTGATGAACTGCGCGGCCTGAAAGAGAACGTGATCGTGGGTCGTCTGATCCCGGCTGGTACCGGCTTTGCCTACCACCACAGCCGCATCAACCAGCGTGCCGCCGCAGCCCGTGCTGTCGGTGTGCCGCAGGTGACTGCCGATGAAGCTCAGCAAAACCTGGCGGATCTGCTCAACGCAGCCGGCAGTTTTGACGAAGAGTAATCTTCCGCTGCAGTGATCGAAAAGGGCCCCTTCTAGGGGCCCTTTTTTTATTTCCCATCCGGCGCCCAGCGTGCACTGGGCTGGGGCAGGGGGATGATCCAGTGCAAGGTTATAGAGCAAAAAATCAAAAAAAGTTGACATTGCCCCGTCGCAACTGAAAACTCGGGAAAGTTGAATGGGTATTACAGGGGTAGAACATGGCTGTCGGTATCGAGGAAGTACTGCTTCCCGAAGAGCAACTGAGCGGTCGCGCTTTTACAGACGAAGACAGGGAGCTGTTGCGTTCATATGGGGGCCTTATCGAAGGCCTGGCCGATCTGTTCGGCAAGCACTGCGAGGTGGTGCTCCACTCCCTGGAAAATCTGCATGAGTCCGTGATCCAAATAGCGAATGGTTTCAATACGGGTCGAACTCTGGGGGCGCCGATCACCGATCTCGCCCTGCGGATGCTCAAGGATATCGAGAGCACGGGTCAGGATCACACCCAGAGTTATTTTGCCCGCAGTCGGACCGGTGCCTTGATGAAGTCGAGCACCATCGCCATCCGTAACCGCGACAAGCAGGTGATCGGCCTTATCTGCATCAACCTGCACATCAATGCACCTTTCCACGAGTTCGTGGCCGAATTCTTCCCGACGCCACAGCAGGTGGAGCGGCAATCACCGGAGACCTTCGCCAACAGCGTCGAAGAGCTGGTTGCCCAGACGGTGGACAACACCATCGACGAGGTCAATCGTGATCCCTCCGTGGCCAACAATGCCAAGAACCGTTTTATCGTGACCCAGTTGTTCGAGAAGGGCATATTTGATATCAAGGATTCGATCAACCTGGTCGCCGACAAGCTGAATATTTCCAAACATACCGTGTATCTCTACATCCGACAGCGCAAGCAGGGTGAAGAAGAGAGCGAGTAAGCGCCATAGATAGGGGATAGATAACAATGGCTAAAGAAGTGATTGCAACCGACAAGGCGCCTGCCGCAATTGGCCCTTATGTCCAGGCTACCAAGCTGGGTGAGCTGGTCTTTACCTCCGGGCAGATCCCGCTCGATCCGGCCACCATGGACATCGTTGCCGGTGGCATCGAGGCTCAGGCAGAGCAGGTGATGAAGAATCTGGTCGCAGTCTTGAAAGCCGCAGGGGCCGATACCAGCAAGGTACTGAAGACCACCTGCTTCCTGAGTGACATGAACAACTTCGTGGCCTTCAACCAGGTGTATGCCCGCTACTTTGGCGAATCCGCTCCGGCACGTTCCTGCGTGGAGGTCGCTCGTCTGCCCAAGGATGTGCTGGTCGAAGTCGAAGCCATCGCTTACGTCTGAGCCTGTTTCATTGCAAAAGCCCCTCCCAGGAGGGGCTTTTGCGTCTATGAGGTAGAATGGATGCACCGCTGTGCAGGAGTGCGATCATGAGTCTGAATTTTGCTCTGCTGGTCACCGGGCCCGCCTATGGCACCCAGACGGCCAGCACGGCCTATCGTTTTGCCCTGAGTCTGGTCGAGCAGGGACACCGCTTGTCCCACCTCTTCTTCTATCAGGAGGGGGTGTGCAATGCCAATGGCCTCCATACGCCAGCCAGCGATGAGACCGACCTGGTGGCGTTGTGGCGCGAGTTGGCCATCCAGCAGGGCATCCGTATCGATGTGTGTGTGGCTGCGGCCATGCGCCGTGGCGTGCTGGATGAGCAGGAGGCCAAGGGAATGGGACGGGAGCATTTCAATCTGGAAGCACCATTCTGCCTGAGCGGGCTCGGTCAGTTGGCGGAAGCCGCACTGACCGCTGATCGCTTCGTTCAGTTCTAGGGGGACAAAATGACCAGAATAGCGTTTATCTCACGGCGTGGTCCCCATGGTTCGGCGAGTGGTCGGGAGGGGCTGGATGCTCTGCTGGCCACCTCTGCATTGACGGAGTCCCTGGCACTCTTTCTGGTGGGGGATGGCGTAATGCAACTGGTGAGGGAGCAATCACCACACGCCATATTGCAGCGTCACTACGCCCCGACCTTCAAGATGCTGGAACTGTATGACATCGAGGAGATCTATGTCTGTGCGGTGTCACTGGCTGAGCGAGGACTGACGGCGGCGGATCTGCTAATCCCAGTTATTCCGCTCTCTCCTGCGGAAATTCGCCGTAGCTGGGCGGGTTTCACCACCCACATCTGCTTCTGAGGTGTCCGTGATACAGCTGATATTGAACTCTCCCTTCATGAGCCAGGATCTCGAGTTGGCGTTGCGTTACCGCATGGAAGGGGATCTGGTGGTGTTGATGCAGGATGCCGTGATGGCGGCGGCTGCCCCCGGGTGGTGCGAGCGCTTGGCAGACGTCCCCCTTTACGTCATGAAGGAAGACCTGCAAGCGAGAGGCTTGTCATCCGGGATCGGGATGGAACTCGATATGCCGGGTTTGATCAGGTTGATCGCCGAGCACGGATCACCGCAGACCTGGGGCGGTTAGACTTGGTTTTCCTTTTTATCTCAGTTGCTTAGCATAATGTCATTCGACTGTCATTTGCCATTTCGGTGTGCAAATTGTATAAATCTTGACTCCCCAGACAACAGGGCATAAAATTTCGCGTCCCCGTATCTGCGGGGAGGATTTTTCACACGTTTATGAAGTCATTATCAGGAGCCTTTTGATGGCAACTATTAACCAGTTGGTTCGCAAGCCACGCATCAAGCTCGTTGTGAAAAGCAACGTGCCGGCGCTGGAAGCGTGCCCTCAGAAGCGTGGTGTATGCACCCGTGTATACACCACCACCCCGAAGAAGCCTAACTCTGCACTGCGTAAAGTATGCCGTGTACGTCTGACCAACGGCTTCGAAGTCACCTCCTACATCGGTGGTGAAGGTCACAACCTGCAAGAGCACTCTGTTGTTCTGATCCGTGGCGGTCGTGTAAAAGACTTGCCAGGTGTTCGTTATCACACCGTTCGTGGTGCGTTGGACTGTGCCGGTGTTAAAGACCGTAAGCAGGCTCGCTCCAAGTACGGCGTGAAGCGTCCGAAAGCTTAATGGTTCTCCGTTAAGTAAGGCCAAACGTTAATTCGTTTCTAGTTAGATAACTTTCTAGTTTTGGGTAACCCCTGAAGTTACGGAGAATTTGAAATGCCAAGACGTCGTGTTGTTGGTCAGCGTAAAATCCTGCCGGATCCCAAGTTCGGATCTGAGCTGCTGGCTAAATTTGTCAACGTAGTAATGGTTGACGGTAAGAAATCTGTTGCAGAAGCCATCGTTTATGGCGCCCTGGACATCATTGCCACCAAATCTGGCAAAGAGCACCTGGCCCTGTTCGAAGTCGCTCTGGACAACATTCGTCCGGCGGTCGAGGTTAAATCTCGTCGCGTCGGTGGTGCAACCTATCAGGTGCCGGTAGAAGTTCGTCCGGTACGTCGCAATGCTCTGGCAATGCGCTGGTTGGTTGATGCCGCTCGTAAACGTGGTGAAAAATCAATGGCTCAGCGTTTGGCTGGCGAGCTGCTGGATGCCGCTGACAATAAGGGTTCGTCTGTCAAGAAACGTGAAGACGTTCACCGTATGGCTGAAGCGAACAAGGCCTTCGCTCACTTCCGCTGGTAATCCGCTTGCGCAGGGTCTTATGACTCTGCGCACCTTTAATTATCTGGGGACAAGCGCCCTAGTAAGAGGATGACAATGGCTCGTACAACCCCCATTGAGCGTTATCGTAATATCGGTATCTCCGCTCACATCGACGCCGGTAAGACTACTACTACCGAGCGCGTTCTGTTTTACACCGGTGTAAGTCACAAGATCGGTGAAGTTCACGATGGCGCCGCCACCATGGACTGGATGGAACAGGAACAAGAGCGTGGTATCACCATCACCTCCGCCGCGACCACCGCTTTCTGGTCCGGTATGGGTAAACAGTTCCAACCGCACCGTATCAACATCATCGATACCCCGGGCCACGTTGACTTTACTATCGAAGTAGAGCGTTCCATGCGTGTTCTGGATGGCGCCGTGATGGTGTACTGTGCCGTAGGTGGCGTACAGCCCCAGTCTGAAACCGTATGGCGTCAGGCTAACAAGTACAAGGTTCCCCGTATCGCGTTCGTCAACAAGATGGACCGTACCGGTGCCAACTTCCTGCGCTGCGTTGAGCACATCAAGACCCGTCTGAAAGGTAACCCGGTTCCTCTGCAACTGAACATCGGTTCCGAAGAGAACTTCAAGGGCGTTATCGACCTGGTCAAGATGAAAGCCATCAACTGGAGCGAAGCTGACCAGGGCGTATCCTTCGACTACGAAGACGTCCCGGCTGAGTTGCTGGAACAGGCGCAAGAAATGCGCATGAACCTGGTTGAAGCCGCTGCTGAAGCGTCTGAAGACCTGATGGAAAAATACCTGGGTGGTGAAGAACTGACTGAAGAAGAGATCAAGAAAGCTCTGCGTCAGCGTGTTCTGAACAACGAAATCATCCTGGTTACCTGTGGCTCCGCGTTCAAGAACAAGGGCGTACAGGCCATGCTGGATGCCGTGGTCGAGTACCTGCCGGCTCCGACCGACGTTGCTGCTATCGACGGTCTGAAGCTGGATGGCGAGACCAAGGACGAGCGTCACGCTTCCGATGACGAGCCGTTCTCTGCTCTGGCATTCAAGATTGCTACCGACCCGTTCGTGGGCAACCTGACCTTCTTCCGTGTTTACTCCGGTGTGGTCAACTCCGGTGACTCCGTGCTGAACTCCGTTAAAGAGAAGCGCGAGCGTTTCGGCCGTATCGTTCAGATGCACGCCAACAAGCGTGAAGAGATCAAAGAAGTTCGCGCAGGCGACATCGCTGCTGCCATCGGCCTGAAGGACGTCACCACCGGTGACACCCTGTGTGACGAAAGCGCACCGATCATCCTGGAGCGTATGGAATTCCCGGAACCGGTAATCTCCATCGCCGTTGAGCCGAAATCCAAGGCTGACCAAGAGAAGATGGGCCTGGCTCTGGGCCGTCTGGCTCAGGAAGATCCGTCCTTCCGCGTATGGACCGACGAAGAATCTGGCCAAACCATCATCGCCGGTATGGGTGAGCTGCACCTGGACATCATCGTTGACCGTATGCGTCGCGAGTTCAAGGTAGAAGCCAACGTAGGTAAGCCGCAGGTTGCCTACCGTGAAACCATCCGCAACACCGTCAAGGATATTGAAGGCAAGCATGCCAAGCAGTCCGGTGGTCGTGGTCAGTACGGTCACGTCGTTATCGACATGTACCCGCTGGAAGAAGGCAAAGCCTACGAATTCGTCAACGACATCAAGGGTGGCGTGATTCCGGGCGAATTCATCCCGGGTGTTGACAAGGGTATCCGCGAGCAGCTGAAGTCCGGCCCGCTGGCAGGCTATCCGGTAATGGATCTGGGTGTACGTCTGCACTTCGGTTCCTACCACGATGTCGACTCTTCCGAGCTGGCGTTCAAGATCGCTGCTTCTCTGGCGTTCAAGGCTGGCTTCATGAAGGCCAACCCGGTACTGCTCGAACCGATCATGAAGGTCGAAGTCGAGACTCCGGAAGACTACATGGGCGACGTGATCGGTGACCTGAACCGTCGTCGCGGCCTGATCGAAGGCATGGAAGATGGCCCGTCCGGCAAGATCGTACGTGCGCTGGTGCCGCTGGCCGAAATGTTCGGTTACGCCACCTCCCTGCGTTCTGCTACCCAGGGTCGTGCTTCCTACGCCATGGAATTCGCCAAGTATCACGATGCCCCGACCAACGTCGCCCAGGCCGTGATCGAAGAGCGCAAATCCAAGTAATTTAAGATTCCCCGCCTACGACGGTAGGCGGGTTTAACCTAGAAGGACTACGTCGTGTCTAAAGAAAAATTTGAGCGTAATAAACCGCACGTAAACGTCGGCACCATCGGCCACGTTGACCACGGTAAAACCACCCTGACCGCCGCCATCACCAACGTGCTGGCCAAGCACTTCGGTGGTAAAGCTTTCGCCTTCGACCAGATCGACAAGGCACCGGAAGAGCGTGAGCGTGGTATCACCATCAACACCTCCCACGTAGAATACGACACTGCAACCCGCCACTACGCCCACGTAGATTGCCCGGGTCACGCCGACTACGTTAAAAACATGATCACCGGTGCTGCCCAGATGGACGGCGCAATCCTGGTAGTAGCAGCGACTGACGGCCCGATGCCGCAGACTCGTGAGCACATCCTGCTGGGTCGTCAGGTAGGCGTTCCGTACATCATCGTGTTCATGAACAAGTGCGACATGGTAGATGACGAAGAGCTGCTGGAACTGGTCGAGATGGAAGTTCGCGAACTGCTGTCCGAGTACGACTTCCCGGGTGATGACCTGCCGGTAGTCCGTGGTTCCGCACTGAAAGCGCTGGAAGGCGAAGCTCAGTGGGAAGAGAAGATCCTGGAACTGGCTGGCCACCTGGACACCTACATTCCGGAGCCGGAGCGTGCCATTGACCAGCCGTTCCTGATGCCTATCGAAGACGTCTTCTCCATCGCAGGCCGTGGTACCGTAGTAACCGGTCGTGTAGAGCGCGGTATCGTCAAGGTTGGTGAAGAAGTGGAAATCGTTGGTATCAAAGATACCACCAAGACCACCTGTACCGGCGTTGAAATGTTCCGCAAACTGCTGGACGAAGGTCGTGCAGGTGAGAACGTTGGCGCACTGCTGCGTGGCGTGAAGCGTGAAGACGTAGAGCGTGGTCAGGTACTGGCCAAGCCGGGCACCATCAAGCCGCACACCAAGTTCGAATCTGAAGTGTACGTGCTGTCCAAGGAAGAAGGTGGTCGTCACACTCCGTTCTTCAAGGGCTACCGTCCGCAGTTCTACTTCCGTACTACCGACGTGACCGGTACCATCGAACTGCCGGAAGGCGTAGAGATGGTCATGCCGGGCGACAACATCAAGATGGTTGTTACCCTGATTGCCCCGATCGCGATGGACGACGGCCTGCGTTTCGCCATCCGTGAAGGTGGCCGTACCGTAGGTGCTGGTGTTGTAGC
>NZ_JBFOCW010000086.1:0-9908 GCF_040908005.1 Aeromonas sp. s1(2024)
CTCGCCTTACTCGCCATTGCCCAAAACAATGGCCCCATGCAACCGACCCCGACTGAACTCCAACGCCTGATCGACAACCTGATCCGCATCGGCACCGTCACCGCCGTGCGATCAGGGGAATGTCGCGTCAAGACAGGCGACCTCATCACCAACTGGCGGCCCTACGCAACTGCGCGGGCCGGGAGGAATCGCACCCGCCATCGCCTCTCCATTGGCGAACAGGTGCTGATGCTCTCGGTCAGCGGCGATTTGCGCAATGCCTACATCGTCGGCCCCATCAATTGCGCTGCCTTCCCAGAACCCTTGGCAGGCGATGACAACCCGGATCTCGACCGCACCGAATACAGCGATGGCGCCGTCATCGAGTACAACCCGGCCACCGGGGCGCTCAATGCTAGCGGCATCAAGCGCGCCACCCTCTCGGCCTCGGTGACCGTCAAGCTGATCACCCCCATGGTGGAATGCACCCAGGCGCTCAAGGTCGGTTCAACCATCGAGGCGGGCGGCAAGATCACCGCCCCCAGCGCCACCATCGGCGGCATCGAGGTGACCACCCACAAGCACGGAAATGTCAGCACCGGCAGCGGCACCTCCGGGGGCCCGCAATGAACTGGCTCGGCATGAATGCAGCCTCTGGCCGCGCCATCAGCGCCACCGACCACATCATCCAGTCGGTGCGCGACATCCTCATCACCCCGGTGGGATCCCGCGTCATGCGCCGCGATTACGGCAGCGAGCTGTTTTACCTCATCGACCAGCCACAGCATCAGGCCACCCGCCTGCGCCTGATGGCCGCCACCGTGCAGGCCCTCATCAACTGGGAACCCCGCATCACCATCACCCGGGTCGATGTGCTGGGCGGCGGCATGGATGGCGCCCTTACCGTCGAGCTCACCTGGCAGCGCAAGGACGGCGGCGCGCCGGGTACCGGAACAGAGAGCGCCACTATTGCCATTCCCACAGGAGCCGCCAATTGAGCACCATCACCCTCTCTCAACTGCCGCAGCCCGATGTGATCGAGGTGCTCGATTTCGAGACCATCCTCGCCGAGCGCAAGGCCTATTTTGTCAGCCTCTATCCGGCAGACCAACAGGCAGCCATCGCCGCCACCCTGGCGCTCGAATCCGAGCCCATCACCAAGCTGCTGCAAGAAAATGCCTATCGTGAGCTGATCCTGCGCCAACGCATCAACGATGCCGCCGTCGCCAACATGTTGGCCTGGGCCAAGGGTAGCGACCTCGACAACCTGGTGGCTAACTGGAAGGTGCAGCGGCTCATCATCCAGCCGGGTGATGACACCGCCACCCCGCCGGTGCCAGAAATCAAGGAAGATGACGAGGCGCTGATCCTGCGCGCCCTGATGGCGTGGGATGGCTTGAGCGTGGCGGGCCCCACCGGGGCCTATGAGTATTTCGCCCTCTCGGCGGATGGCAAGGTCGCCGATGCCAAAGGATCGAGCCCGACCCCAGCCGAGGCGCTGGTCACCATCCTCAGCACCGAGGGGGACGGCACCGCCGATGCGGCGCTGATTGCCAAGGTAGACGCTGCCCTGAGCCACGAAGACAAGCGGCCGGTGGCCGACCGGCTCACCGTGCAGGCAGCCGGCATCCTCCCCTACACCATCACCGCCCAGTTGCACATCAGCAGCCAGGGGGCCGAGGCAGATGTGATCCTGCAGGCAGCCCGTGACCAGCTCGCAGCCTTTATCAACCCGCGCCGCCGCATCGGGGTCGAGGTGCCACGCTCTGCCATTGATGCCGCCCTCCATGTGCAGGGCGTGCGCAAGGTCGATTTGATCGGCTGGGCAGACATCGCCCCCAGTCCTACCCAGGCCGCCTATTGCACCGGCTTCACCGTGGAGCGAGCGCCATGAGTGCCATCCTGCCGCCCAGTACCACCCGCACCGAGCGCAGCCTGGCAACGGCGGGTGCCAATGCCCAGGCCTTGCCGATCCCGTTCCGCTCACTCTGGTCACCCTGGACCTGCCCCACCCACCTGCTGCCCTATCTGGCCGCCAGCTGGAGCGTCGACCGTTGGGATGACAAATGGCCTGAGGCCACCAAGCGCCAGGTCATCGCCAATAGCTACTTCGTCCACAGCCGCAAGGGCACCGTGGGTGCAATCAGGCGAGTCATTGAGCCAATGGGGTTTCTGGTTGACGTGGTGGAATGGTGGCAAACGGAACATGACAACCCCCCTGGCACATTCAGTATCGATCTGAGGCTAAACGGCTCTGGTATCTCGGAAGAACTACACGAAGAAATAGAGAACCTGATCTACAACGCCAAGCCAATGACCCGGCATATCACGGGCATCAACATGAGTATGCAGTCAAATGGAGGGTCATCGATCGGGGCGGAAGTCATGGCAGGCGACAAAATATCAATCCATCCAGAGCTAAAAACCGTTGCGACCAGCGGCGGTGCAAATTATGGCTGCGCAACGGTCATCAATGAGTCTCTGCGCATTTTACCGACACAGGAGTAACCATGCAGATTTACAAAACCATATTGACTCAGACAGGCATCAACAAGCTGGCCATGGCTGCGGGCGCCACTCCTCTGCGCATTACTCACATGGCGGTGGGTGATGGGAACGGTGCTGAAACCACACCGAACGAGGAACAGACCACCCTCGTCAATGAAGTCTACCGGACAGATATCAATTCATGGGAAGTCGATCCCAACAACCCGAATCAACGCATCGCCGAGATGTTCT
Organism: Aeromonas sp. s1(2024); assembly: GCF_040908005.1. NCBI lineage: Bacteria > Pseudomonadati > Pseudomonadota > Gammaproteobacteria > Aeromonadales > Aeromonadaceae > Aeromonas > Aeromonas sp. s1(2024). The sequence continues at coordinate 2,719 of NZ_JBFOCW010000086.1, forward strand.
TGTCCGAAACAGTAGGGGGGTGGTGGGTCTATGAATTGGGATTGTTCGATGCAGATGGCGACCTGATCGCGGTCGCCAATACTCCCGCAAGCTACAAGTCAGTGATGGCACAGGGTTCAGGCAGAACAATGACACTGGAAATGGTCATTGCCATCGGTAACTCGGCAAGTGTGGAAGTAATAGTCGACCCGTCACAGGCAATGGTGTCACGGGCATACCTGAGCCAAACCATTGATAAAGAGAAAGAAAAAACGGCTCTCAGAAACTTCAAAGATTTGCACTCTTGCCTGCAACTGATCAAGGCGTCCTACGGCTCTGTGAACGTACTGGGTGACAGCATCACAGAGGGCGTTGGCGCATCCAGTTTTCCCCAGTCCTGGTACTCGATGTTTTACCAAATGATCATGGACATGGAGCAGGGACAGGATGCCGAGATCATCTCCAATTTTGAGATTTCCGGCAAATATGGCGTCGAGATAAGTGGCCCTGCATCCATCACCGATGCCGGGCCAATAGGCAAAGCACTCTTGATGGAAAACCTGTCATCTCTGTATTTCTACGGCGACTTCGAGTTTGTCGAGGTCTACTTCAACCGCACCCCTTCGGCAGGCAAGCTCCAGTTCATGAAGGATGGCGTGGTTTATAAAACCATCGACTGTGCAGGGGAGAACATAGTGGATGCCCTGACATTCCCATCACTCTATGCCAGTCGAGGTTACGGCCGCCATACTATCAAGGCCGTTGATGGTGATGTGACGCTGACAGGCCTAATCAGGTTGAACCATGCAGATGAGCGGATCCACATCAACAGAATGGCCTTCTCGGGCGCATCAAGTACGGATTTCAATACACCGGAACGGCTGGCATCAATCAAAAGACAGGGGGCATTTTTCGAATCAAAAAAGAACCTGTTCATCATTGCTCTGGGCACCAACGATATCTACAACAGTGGTAAAGCCACCACGCCAGACCAGCTGAAAGCCAACATCAAAAATATCGCGGTCACCCTCAATCATGGCGACAATGTCGTCGCCATCATGATCCCACCGATCGCAGATGAACATATCTGGCCAGCCGCAAAAGCCCGCCACATTCAATACGCTGCATCCATTAGGCTGCTTGCCGCAGAGCTGGGGGTGATGGTGATCGATTGCTCATCGCTCGACCTGCTTGAAAACAATATGTATATCGATGGGGTACACCCCAATGATGCCGGTCATCAGGCCATCTTCGAACATGTCGTCAGGCAACTAAATGGACTGCTGGGAGTCTCTGAAGCAGCACTGGAACCGGGGGTTCATGGCACATGGCTACCATCAATTGCTGGGTACAGCCACTCAGGCCAGAATGAATATGAATATCGCCATGGCCACTATGTGAAGATGGGACGGTTGGTTATTGCTCAGGTAGCCATGGGAGTAAAAAATATAGACCCTGCGATGGATGGGTACATAGGCGTAAACCTGCCCTTCCCGACATCATCCAGCATCATGGAACAATCAGGGGCGATAGGCATGATTGTTGGTGTCAACCTCCCTGATACATCCCGCCAATTTGTGATCGACTGCATTAAAGGTGAACCATTCGCCATCATTCGAGGTGTGGCGCCAGGACAACCTTATGCCGATGTCGTGAGCGTGTCGGACAATGCCAGGCTGGCATTTACCATCAGCTACTTCACCGACTGATTCACCGCCAACCACCCCGCCTGTGCGGGGTGTTTCGTGACTGCCGTCATCCGTCACCTTGTCACCGCTTCGCCAGTGTGTACGGCCCTCACACACTGGCCGCCGCTCGCCAGACATCCCCTGCCCCTGCATCCTGACCCTGCTCGCATCACAGGCATTACCTACGCACAGAATGCTCCGTCCGGACAACAGGAGAACCTATGGCACTGGACCAATTTCACCACGGCGTGCGCGTCGTGGAAGTCAACGAGGGCACGCGCACCATCCGCACCGTCGCCACGGCGGTGATCGGCATCATCTGCACCGGCAGCGATGCGGATGCCGCTTACTTCCCCCTCAACAAACCCGTGCTGATTGCCAACCTGCCGGCGGCCATCGCCAAGGCGGGCAGCACCGGCAACCTCAAACGCTCGCTGCAAACCATCTATGACACCGTCAACACCATCGTCATCGCCGTGCGTGTGGCCGATGGTGCCGACGCCGCCGAGCTCACCAGCAACATCATCGGCACCATACTGCCGGATGGCAGCTATACCGGCCTCAAGGCGCTGGAGCGGGCCGCCCCGGTCACGGGCGTCAAGCCGCGCATCCTCTGCGTGCCGGACAACTGCACCCTATCCATCGCCACTGCCCTGGCGGGTGCGGCCAAAAAGCTGCGCGCCTTCGCCTATGTGCCAACCATTGCCGACACCGTCGAGGCGGCGCTCGCCTACCGCGAGAACTTCTCCAGCCGCGAACTGATGCCGATCCACGGCGACTGGACCGCCTGGGACACCGCCGCCAATGCCAGCATCAAGCTCGATGCCTGCCTCAAGGCGGCCGCCATGCGGGCATTCATCGACAAGGAGATCGGCTGGCACAAGACCCTGTCGAACGTCGGCGTGACCGGGGTCGATGGCATGACCAAGGCCCTGTTCTGGGATCTGCAAGACCCCGACACCGAGGTCGGCCTGCTCAACGCGAGCGAAGTCACCGCCCTGATCCGGGCGGACGGCTTCCGCTACTGGGGCAACCGCACCTGTTCCGATGACCCGCTGTTCGCCTTCGAGAACTACACCCGCACCGCCCAGATCCTGGCCGACACCATGGCCGAGGCACACATGTGGGCCAACGACAAACCGCTCACCCCCACCCTGGTGAAGGACATCGTCGAGGGCATCAAGGCCAAAGGCCGCGAACTGGTGGCAGGCGGTTACCTGCTCGGTTTTGACTGCTGGTACAACGAGGAGCTCAACGACAAAGACACCCTCAAGGCCGGCAAGCTGCGCATCGATTACAACTACACCCCGGTGCCGCCGCTCGAAGACCTCGGCTTCATCCAGCGCATCACCGACACCTACCTCATCGACTTCGGCGCCCGCGTCGCGGCCGCCGCATAAGGAGCCACCATGGCACTGCCACGCAAACTCAAACGCCTGAACGTCTTCCTCAATGGCGATAACTGGGTCGGTGAAGCGGAAGATTTCACCCCGGCCAAGCTGTCCCGCAAGTTTGAAGCCTATCGCGGCGGCGGTATGGGGGGTGCTGTCAACATCGACATGGGGCTGGATGACAGCGCCCTCGATGTCTCATTCACCTTCGGCGGCTACGGCGAACCCCTGCTGAATTGCATGGGTGAGCCCAAAGCCGACGGCACCAGCCTGCGCTTTGCCGGATCAGTCCAGCGTGATGACACCGGCGAAGTGGTCGCCGTCGAGATCGTCTGTCGTGGCCGCTTCAAAGAGCTCGACCGCGGCACCCTCAAGGCAGGCGACAACACCCAGGCCAAGGTCAGCATGGTCAACACCTACTACAAAGAGACCATCAACGGCCGGGTGATGCACGAGATTGACCTGATCAACATGGTCGAGATTGGCCCCGACGGCGTCGACCGCATGGCCGAACACCGCAAAGCCATCGGCCTCTAACCCACCCAACAACCCAACGGGCGGCCCTTATCCCAACAGAAAGTGCCGCCCTCACCACATCCACAACAGGAACAAGCACCATGGAACAGAAAGAAATCACCCTCGACACCCCGATCCAGCGCGGCGAGAACACCCTCAACAGCCTGATCATCCGCAGCCCCAAGAAGGCGGGCCACCTGCGCGGGCTCAACACGATGGACATCGTCCAGATGAACGTGGATACCCTCATCAAACTGCTGCCCCGCATCACCGACCTGACCGAAAAGGAAGTCAACGACATGGACCCGGCTGACCTGCTCAAAGCCGGGGTAGTGGTGGTCGGTTTTTTGATGGGCTCGCAGCAGGAGGCCTACCTCACTGCATAGATGACCTGATGGCAGAGATCGCCATCATCGCCCACTGGCCGCCGTCCGAGATGGCGGCCATGGAGATCAGCGAGCTGATGGGCTGGCACCAACGCCTCGTTGAAACCCACAACCGCATCAACGGGGCCGAAGAACAATGAACCCTCTCAAACTGCAAATCCTGCTCGGGGCGGTTGACAAGATCACCGCCCCCCTCAAAGCAGTCAGCGGCCAGAGCCGCCTGACCGCTCAAGACCTGCTCGCCACCAAAAAGCGCATCAAAGAGCTGGAAACTCAGAGCGGCCAGATTGACGGTTATCGCACCCTGGGACGCCAGATTGGCGCCACCCGCGCCCAGCTTAACCAAGCCCAGCGTGATGCCCAGCAGATGGCCCAACAGTTCGCCAAGGTAGAACAGCCGACCAAGGCCATGACCCGGGCCATGGAGCAGGCCAAGCAGAAGGTGCGCGACCTCTCCCAGCAAGAGCGTGAAATGGTTGCCCGTCACGGCAGCCTGAAACGCGCCATGAACGAAGCCGGCATCAACACCAAACAGCTCGGCGAACACCAGCGCCGCCTCAAGACCGATTTGGCTGCAGCCAATACCCAGCTCGACCAGCAGCGCGCCAAGCTGGGCCAATTGGCCGACCAGCAAAAGCGCCTCAACCAGGTCAAGGCCAGCTATGACAAGACCATGTCGATGCGCGGCACCATAGCGGGCTATGGCGCCGCAGGCATGGCAACCGGTGCTGCAGCCATCTACAAGGGCACCAACATCGCCAGCAAGGCCATGGGCTTTGATGTCGACATGTCCAAGGTGCAGGCGATCACCAGGCTGGACAAAGGCAGCAGCGAACTGGCCGCCTTGCGGGCTCAGGCCCGAGAGCTCGGCGCCAATACCGCCTTCACGGCGGGCGAAGCGGCACAGGGCCAGGGCTTCCTCGCCATGGCTGGCTTTACACCCAAGGCGATCCGTGACGCCATGCCTGGGGTGCTCGACATCGCCAAGGCAGGGGGTGTCGAGATCGCTGCCGCAGCGGATATCGGCTCCAACATCCTGACCGGCTTCAAGCTGCCGGCAAACCAGATGACCCGACTCGGGGATGTGATGGTCGGCACCTTCACCCGCGCCAACGTCGATTTGCAGATGCTGGGGGAAACCATGAAGTACGTGGGCCCGGTAGCGGCGGGCCTTGGCGTGGACCTTGAAACTGCCTCCGCCATGGCGGGCAAGCTGGGGGATGCCGGTATCCAAGGCAGCATGGGCGGTACCGCCATGCGGGCCATTCTCGGCCGCCTCGCGGCGCCCCCCAAGGCCGCACATGACGCGCTCGCCGCCCTGAACGTGAAGACCGCCGATGCCGCCGGTAACCTGCGCGCCCTGCCCGATATTCTCGACGAGCTCTACAAGAAGACCAGCAAGATGGGGGACACCACCCGATCGGGCTACTTCAAGGCCATCGCCGGTGAGGAAGCCTTCGCCGCTCTGGCCGTACTGACCGAACAGGCGGGATCCGGCAAGCTGCAGGAGCTCATCGCCACCTTGAAGCAATCCCAAGGCGAAGCGGGCAAGGTCGCCAAGGTCATGGCTGATAACGCCATCGGTGATCTGGATAACCTCACCTCCGCGTGGGATGACGTGGGCATCCAGATGATGGAGACCGAGAACGGACCGATGCGCGGGATCATCCAGCGCATCACCGAGATTATCCAGGTCACCGGCAACTGGATGCGGGCCAACCCTGAACTCACTTCCACCCTGACCCGCATCGCGGCCGTGACAGCCGTGGCCGCCGCCGCTGGCGGTTCACTGCTGCTGATTGTTGCTGGCCTGCTGGGCCCGCTGGCGGCCATCAAAATGGGGATGTCGATGCTGCTGGTCTATGGGAGCCCCCTGCTGACCTTCATCAAGGCACTGACCATGGGCATGGTCAGGCTCGGCATCGCCATGCTCACCAACCCCATTGGCTGGTTCATCATGGGCATTGTGGCCATCGCCGCCGGGGCTTACCTGCTCTACAAAAACTGGGATGGCGTCGCCGCATGGTTCAGCGGATTGTGGGCGCAGTGTCAGGCCCCTGCGCTCGCCTTCTGGGAGCTCCTGAAAGAACTATTCTCATGGACCCCCATCGGCATGCTGACTATGCACTGGGGTGAGATCTGGGCCTTCTTCGACACCTTGCCAGCGGGGGCGGCCAACAAGGGCAAGGCCATCGTCGACGGTCTGATTGGTGGCATCACTGCAAAGTGGGAGAGCCTGAAAGCCAAGATAAAGGCCCTCACCGACCTGCTGCCGGACTGGATGAAAGGGGGTGGCTCGGTCACGGCCAACGTCAACCCGTCAGGCTACCTCACCGGCAACTACAACACTCCCGCCATGGCCGGGGGATCCGGCTACGGTCCGCGCATCGTGACGCCGCCGCGCCCAGTCGCCAGAGGCAGCACCACCACCGAGATCAACGCCCCTATCCACATCGTCCAGCAACCGGGGCAATCCGGCGCGGATGTGGCGCAAGAGGTGCGCCGCGAACTGGACAGACGCGAGCGGCAGGCCGCTGCCAATGGCCGCGCCTCCCTGACCGACCGCAACTAAGGAGCAACAGTCATGATGATGACCCTGGGCTGGTTCGTGTTTATGCGCTCGACCCTCGCCCCCCTCTCACAACAAGACGAACGGGCATGGCGCCATCCGGGCAATAACCGGATCGGTGCTCGCCCTGCCTATCAGTTCCTCGGCCCAGATGATGAAACCACCACCCTGAGCGGGGTGCTGCTGCCCGAAGTGACCGGCGGCCCCGTCTCCCTCGACTTGCTCAACAATATGGCTGACAGCGGTCAGGCTTTCCCGCTGATCCAGGGCGATGGCGTCATGCGTGGGTCATTCGTGATCGAGGGCATCAGCACCACCCGCAGCGAGTTTTTCAGCGATGGCACCGCCCGTAAAATCGAGTTCACCATCAAGCTCAAGCGGGTCGATGACAACGACAGATCCCTTGTCCAAACCCTGCTGGGCCGCACTGCGGGCAACCTCTTTGGCCGCCTGGGCCTGGGCAAGCTGGTCGGCAGTATCGGCAACAAGCTCGGGGGGCTTCTCTGATGGGGGCTTTCGACCAGTTCGGCACGCGATTGGCCGAAAACTTGGGGCTGACCAATCCGCTCGACGCCTTGCGCCAAGGCCACCCGGTACCGGCTTACCAGGTACTGGTCGACGGCAAAGACATCTCGGCCGCCATCAGGCCGCGCCTGATGTC
>NZ_JBFOCW010000087.1:0-9038 GCF_040908005.1 Aeromonas sp. s1(2024)
TCAACGAGGCGTTGGTGCCAGCCCATCAGCTCGCTGATCTCCATGGCCGCCATCTCGGACGGCGGCCAGTGGGCGATGATGGCGATCTCTGCCATCAGGTCATCTATGCAGTGAGGTAGGCCTCCTGCTGCGAGCCCATCAAAAAACCGACCACCACTACCCCGGCTTTGAGCAGGTCAGCCGGGTCCATGTCGTTGACTTCCTTTTCGGTCAGGTCGGTGATGCGGGGCAGCAGTTTGATGAGGGTATCCACGTTCATCTGGACGATGTCCATCGTGTTGAGCCCGCGCAGGTGGCCCGCCTTCTTGGGGCTGCGGATGATCAGGCTGTTGAGGGTGTTCTCGCCGCGCTGGATCGGGGTGTCGAGGGTGATTTCTTTCTGTTCCATGGTGCTTGTTCCTGTTGTGGATGTGGTGAGGGCGGCACTTTCTGTTGGGATAAGGGCCGCCCGTTGGGTTGTTGGGTGGGTTAGAGGCCGATGGCTTTGCGGTGTTCGGCCATGCGGTCGACGCCGTCGGGGCCAATCTCGACCATGTTGATCAGGTCAATCTCGTGCATCACCCGGCCGTTGATGGTCTCTTTGTAGTAGGTGTTGACCATGCTGACCTTGGCCTGGGTGTTGTCGCCTGCCTTGAGGGTGCCGCGGTCGAGCTCTTTGAAGCGGCCACGACAGACGATCTCGACGGCGACCACTTCGCCGGTGTCATCACGCTGGACTGATCCGGCAAAGCGCAGGCTGGTGCCGTCGGCTTTGGGCTCACCCATGCAATTCAGCAGGGGTTCGCCGTAGCCGCCGAAGGTGAATGAGACATCGAGGGCGCTGTCATCCAGCCCCATGTCGATGTTGACAGCACCCCCCATACCGCCGCCGCGATAGGCTTCAAACTTGCGGGACAGCTTGGCCGGGGTGAAATCTTCCGCTTCACCGACCCAGTTATCGCCATTGAGGAAGACGTTCAGGCGTTTGAGTTTGCGTGGCAGTGCCATGGTGGCTCCTTATGCGGCGGCCGCGACGCGGGCGCCGAAGTCGATGAGGTAGGTGTCGGTGATGCGCTGGATGAAGCCGAGGTCTTCGAGCGGCGGCACCGGGGTGTAGTTGTAATCGATGCGCAGCTTGCCGGCCTTGAGGGTGTCTTTGTCGTTGAGCTCCTCGTTGTACCAGCAGTCAAAACCGAGCAGGTAACCGCCTGCCACCAGTTCGCGGCCTTTGGCCTTGATGCCCTCGACGATGTCCTTCACCAGGGTGGGGGTGAGCGGTTTGTCGTTGGCCCACATGTGTGCCTCGGCCATGGTGTCGGCCAGGATCTGGGCGGTGCGGGTGTAGTTCTCGAAGGCGAACAGCGGGTCATCGGAACAGGTGCGGTTGCCCCAGTAGCGGAAGCCGTCCGCCCGGATCAGGGCGGTGACTTCGCTCGCGTTGAGCAGGCCGACCTCGGTGTCGGGGTCTTGCAGATCCCAGAACAGGGCCTTGGTCATGCCATCGACCCCGGTCACGCCGACGTTCGACAGGGTCTTGTGCCAGCCGATCTCCTTGTCGATGAATGCCCGCATGGCGGCCGCCTTGAGGCAGGCATCGAGCTTGATGCTGGCATTGGCGGCGGTGTCCCAGGCGGTCCAGTCGCCGTGGATCGGCATCAGTTCGCGGCTGGAGAAGTTCTCGCGGTAGGCGAGCGCCGCCTCGACGGTGTCGGCAATGGTTGGCACATAGGCGAAGGCGCGCAGCTTTTTGGCCGCACCCGCCAGGGCAGTGGCGATGGATAGGGTGCAGTTGTCCGGCACGCAGAGGATGCGCGGCTTGACGCCCGTGACCGGGGCGGCCCGCTCCAGCGCCTTGAGGCCGGTATAGCTGCCATCCGGCAGTATGGTGCCGATGATGTTGCTGGTGAGCTCGGCGGCGTCGGCACCATCGGCCACACGCACGGCGATGACGATGGTGTTGACGGTGTCATAGATGGTTTGCAGCGAGCGTTTGAGGTTGCCGGTGCTGCCCGCCTTGGCGATGGCCGCCGGCAGGTTGGCAATCAGCACGGGTTTGTTGAGGGGGAAGTAAGCGGCATCCGCATCGCTGCCGGTGCAGATGATGCCGATCACCGCCGTGGCGACGGTGCGGATGGTGCGCGTGCCCTCGTTGACTTCCACGACGCGCACGCCGTGGTGAAATTGGTCCAGTGCCATAGGTTCTCCTGTTGTCCGGACGGAGCATTCTGTGCGTAGGTAATGCCTGTGATGCGAGCAGGGTCAGGATGCAGGGGCAGGGGATGTCTGGCGAGCGGCGGCCAGTGTGTGAGGGCCGTACACACTGGCGAAGCGGTGACAAGGTGACGGATGACGGCAGTCACGAAACACCCCGCACAGGCGGGGTGGTTGGCGGTGAATCAGTCGGTGAAGTAGCTGATGGTAAATGCCAGCCTGGCATTGTCCGACACGCTCACGACATCGGCATAAGGTTGTCCTGGCGCCACACCTCGAATGATGGCGAATGGTTCACCTTTAATGCAGTCGATCACAAATTGGCGGGATGTATCAGGGAGGTTGACACCAACAATCATGCCTATCGCCCCTGATTGTTCCATGATGCTGGATGATGTCGGGAAGGGCAGGTTTACGCCTATGTACCCATCCATCGCAGGGTCTATATTTTTTACTCCCATGGCTACCTGAGCAATAACCAACCGTCCCATCTTCACATAGTGGCCATGGCGATATTCATATTCATTCTGGCCTGAGTGGCTGTACCCAGCAATTGATGGTAGCCATGTGCCATGAACCCCCGGTTCCAGTGCTGCTTCAGAGACTCCCAGCAGTCCATTTAGTTGCCTGACGACATGTTCGAAGATGGCCTGATGACCGGCATCATTGGGGTGTACCCCATCGATATACATATTGTTTTCAAGCAGGTCGAGCGATGAGCAATCGATCACCATCACCCCCAGCTCTGCGGCAAGCAGCCTAATGGATGCAGCGTATTGAATGTGGCGGGCTTTTGCGGCTGGCCAGATATGTTCATCTGCGATCGGTGGGATCATGATGGCGACGACATTGTCGCCATGATTGAGGGTGACCGCGATATTTTTGATGTTGGCTTTCAGCTGGTCTGGCGTGGTGGCTTTACCACTGTTGTAGATATCGTTGGTGCCCAGAGCAATGATGAACAGGTTCTTTTTTGATTCGAAAAATGCCCCCTGTCTTTTGATTGATGCCAGCCGTTCCGGTGTATTGAAATCCGTACTTGATGCGCCCGAGAAGGCCATTCTGTTGATGTGGATCCGCTCATCTGCATGGTTCAACCTGATTAGGCCTGTCAGCGTCACATCACCATCAACGGCCTTGATAGTATGGCGGCCGTAACCTCGACTGGCATAGAGTGATGGGAATGTCAGGGCATCCACTATGTTCTCCCCTGCACAGTCGATGGTTTTATAAACCACGCCATCCTTCATGAACTGGAGCTTGCCTGCCGAAGGGGTGCGGTTGAAGTAGACCTCGACAAACTCGAAGTCGCCGTAGAAATACAGAGATGACAGGTTTTCCATCAAGAGTGCTTTGCCTATTGGCCCGGCATCGGTGATGGATGCAGGGCCACTTATCTCGACGCCATATTTGCCGGAAATCTCAAAATTGGAGATGATCTCGGCATCCTGTCCCTGCTCCATGTCCATGATCATTTGGTAAAACATCGAGTACCAGGACTGGGGAAAACTGGATGCGCCAACGCCCTCTGTGATGCTGTCACCCAGTACGTTCACAGAGCCGTAGGACGCCTTGATCAGTTGCAGGCAAGAGTGCAAATCTTTGAAGTTTCTGAGAGCCGTTTTTTCTTTCTCTTTATCAATGGTTTGGCTCAGGTATGCCCGTGACACCATTGCCTGTGACGGGTCGACTATTACTTCCACACTTGCCGAGTTACCGATGGCAATGACCATTTCCAGTGTCATTGTTCTGCCTGAACCCTGTGCCATCACTGACTTGTAGCTTGCGGGAGTATTGGCGACCGCGATCAGGTCGCCATCTGCATCGAACAATCCCAATTCATAGACCCACCACCCCCCTACTGTTTCGGACAAGAACATCTCGGCGATGCGTTGATTCGGGTTGTTGGGATCGACTTCCCATGAATTGATATCTGTCCGGTAGACTTCATTGACGAGGGTGGTCTGTTCCTCGTTCGGTGTGGTTTCAGCACCGTTCCCATCACCCACCGCCATGTGAGTAATGCGCAGAGGAGTGGCGCCCGCAGCCATGGCCAGCTTGTTGATGCCTGTCTGAGTCAATATGGTTTTGTAAATCTGCATGGTTACTCCTGTGTCGGTAAAATGCGCAGAGACTCATTGATGACCGTTGCGCAGCCATAATTTGCACCGCCGCTGGTCGCAACGGTTTTTAGCTCTGGATGGATTGATATTTTGTCGCCTGCCATGACTTCCGCCCCGATCGATGACCCTCCATTTGACTGCATACTCATGTTGATGCCCGTGATATGCCGGGTCATTGGCTTGGCGTTGTAGATCAGGTTCTCTATTTCTTCGTGTAGTTCTTCCGAGATACCAGAGCCGTTTAGCCTCAGATCGATACTGAATGTGCCAGGGGGGTTGTCATGTTCCGTTTGCCACCATTCCACCACGTCAACCAGAAACCCCATTGGCTCAATGACTCGCCTGATTGCACCCACGGTGCCCTTGCGGCTGTGGACGAAGTAGCTATTGGCGATGACCTGGCGCTTGGTGGCCTCAGGCCATTTGTCATCCCAACGGTCGACGCTCCAGCTGGCGGCCAGATAGGGCAGCAGGTGGGTGGGGCAGGTCCAGGGTGACCAGAGTGAGCGGAACGGGATCGGCAAGGCCTGGGCATTGGCACCCGCCGTTGCCAGGCTGCGCTCGGTGCGGGTGGTACTGGGCGGCAGGATGGCACTCATGGCGCTCGCTCCACGGTGAAGCCGGTGCAATAGGCGGCCTGGGTAGGACTGGGGGCGATGTCTGCCCAGCCGATCAAATCGACCTTGCGCACGCCCTGCACATGGAGGGCGGCATCAATGGCAGAGCGTGGCACCTCGACCCCGATGCGGCGGCGCGGGTTGATAAAGGCTGCGAGCTGGTCACGGGCTGCCTGCAGGATCACATCTGCCTCGGCCCCCTGGCTGCTGATGTGCAACTGGGCGGTGATGGTGTAGGGGAGGATGCCGGCTGCCTGCACGGTGAGCCGGTCGGCCACCGGCCGCTTGTCTTCGTGGCTCAGGGCAGCGTCTACCTTGGCAATCAGCGCCGCATCGGCGGTGCCGTCCCCCTCGGTGCTGAGGATGGTGACCAGCGCCTCGGCTGGGGTCGGGCTCGATCCTTTGGCATCGGCGACCTTGCCATCCGCCGAGAGGGCGAAATACTCATAGGCCCCGGTGGGGCCCGCCACGCTCAAGCCATCCCACGCCATCAGGGCGCGCAGGATCAGCGCCTCGTCATCTTCCTTGATTTCTGGCACCGGCGGGGTGGCGGTGTCATCACCCGGCTGGATGATGAGCCGCTGCACCTTCCAGTTAGCCACCAGGTTGTCGAGGTCGCTACCCTTGGCCCAGGCCAACATGTTGGCGACGGCGGCATCGTTGATGCGTTGGCGCAGGATCAGCTCACGATAGGCATTTTCTTGCAGCAGCTTGGTGATGGGCTCGGATTCGAGCGCCAGGGTGGCGGCGATGGCTGCCTGTTGGTCTGCCGGATAGAGGCTGACAAAATAGGCCTTGCGCTCGGCGAGGATGGTCTCGAAATCGAGCACCTCGATCACATCGGGCTGCGGCAGTTGAGAGAGGGTGATGGTGCTCAATTGGCGGCTCCTGTGGGAATGGCAATAGTGGCGCTCTCTGTTCCGGTACCCGGCGCGCCGCCGTCCTTGCGCTGCCAGGTGAGCTCGACGGTAAGGGCGCCATCCATGCCGCCGCCCAGCACATCGACCCGGGTGATGGTGATGCGGGGTTCCCAGTTGATGAGGGCCTGCACGGTGGCGGCCATCAGGCGCAGGCGGGTGGCCTGATGCTGTGGCTGGTCGATGAGGTAAAACAGCTCGCTGCCGTAATCGCGGCGCATGACGCGGGATCCCACCGGGGTGATGAGGATGTCGCGCACCGACTGGATGATGTGGTCGGTGGCGCTGATGGCGCGGCCAGAGGCTGCATTCATGCCGAGCCAGTTCATTGCGGGCCCCCGGAGGTGCCGCTGCCGGTGCTGACATTTCCGTGCTTGTGGGTGGTCACCTCGATGCCGCCGATGGTGGCGCTGGGGGCGGTGATCTTGCCGCCCGCCTCGATGGTTGAACCGACCTTGAGCGCCTGGGTGCATTCCACCATGGGGGTGATCAGCTTGACGGTCACCGAGGCCGAGAGGGTGGCGCGCTTGATGCCGCTAGCATTGAGCGCCCCGGTGGCCGGGTTGTACTCGATGACGGCGCCATCGCTGTATTCGGTGCGGTCGAGATCCGGGTTGTCATCGCCTGCCAAGGGTTCTGGGAAGGCAGCGCAATTGATGGGGCCGACGATGTAGGCATTGCGCAAATCGCCGCTGACCGAGAGCATCAGCACCTGTTCGCCAATGGAGAGGCGATGGCGGGTGCGATTCCTCCCGGCCCGCGCAGTTGCGTAGGGCCGCCAGTTGGTGATGAGGTCGCCTGTCTTGACGCGACATTCCCCTGATCGCACGGCGGTGACGGTGCCGATGCGGATCAGGTTGTCGATCAGGCGTTGGAGTTCAGTCGGGGTCGGTTGCATGGGGCCATTGTTTTGGGCAATGGCGAGTAAGGCGAGAGGCGGCCAGTGTGTACGGCGCTGGCACACTGGCGGCGTTGGTTACAGCCCTTTGGTGAGCTGGGCGAGCAGGGTGGTTTCTAGCTGGTCCCGCTCTTGTTCTGTGATGCCGAGCAGTTCCCGCGCCGGGTATGAGATCTCGCGGCCCTTGATGCGGTCTTTGAGGCCATATTGGTGAATGGTGGCGAGCCGGTTGGCGGTGCCGACAAACTCGACCACGGCTTGATGTTCATTGGCGCGGGCCTTGAGCCAAGCAGGGTTGCTTATCTTGAAGAACATCTTGCGGCGAAGGCGGCCCCGACCCTTCTTCAGCTTGGGCTGCGGCTTGCGCGGGGCCATGGGGCTGCCATCGGGCTGGAGGTTGGCCCGGATCCGCAGGGACTGGCTGGCGCGCAAGGTGCGGGCTAGCTCGCCCGCCAACTGACGGCGGGCGGCGGGTTCCATGCTGGCCAGCAGGCCATCGGCCCAGCTGGTCAGGCGGCTCAGGTCGTCGGCGGCCATGGCTGATGCTCCCCGTTGATGAAGAGTTCCCAGGTGATGCCGTCATAGGGGTCTTCCGGCGGCTCTGGCAGGTGCTCCCAGCCAATCCCCTGTTCGTTCTGCCAGACCCTGACCCGCTCGGTCAGCTTGACGGTGATGATGAGATCCATCAGGTCGCTCGCAAGGTATTCCGCCTCGAAGGTGATGCCCTCCTTGCGCCGCTCGTCGTTGGTCATCAGCTCGGGCTGGTGTTGGCGCAGCCAGGCCAGCAGCGGCACCATGATCTGGTCCGGGTGGCCGGCAAAGTCCTCGATGCCGATGGTGAGGGGGTATTGCCACTCGAACGAGAGCGAGCGGGCGCCGGTGCTTTCGACATTGCCCGGGGCGATGAAGATGTGCAGCTTGTCGGGGTTGGTCTTGAGGTGGGGCACGCAGCGGGTCAGTACCTCACGGATCTGTTTTGGCTTTTCCATTTTCCCTCCTGTACTGGTGGCGTTGCTGGCAGGCGATAAGGCTGTCGACCTGGGCGGCGCAGGTGGCCCATGCCGCCTCGGTCTGGGTCAGTTGGTCGAGCAGATCACCGTTATTGACCGGGCTGGCTGCCGGCAGTTGGCAGGGCGCCGGGGCTGGACAGGTGAGCCTGATAATCTGCGGCGCCGGTGAGGGCGGGGCGCTGGAGCAGCCTGACAACAGGATCAGGCAGAGGGCGATCAGCCCACTCCTTGAGTTCAGCATTTTCACGTTTGAGCCTCTTGATGGTGTCGGCCCGGGTGGCGGCCGTGATGGTCAGATCGCCAAGCTGGCGTTGCAGCGTGGCGGCGGCGTTTGCCTGGGCGTCCAGCTCGCCGGTGAGGGTATCAATGGCCCCGTCTTTGAGCTTTTCCCGCTGCTCGGCCTCTTTGGCCTTGTCGTTGGCCGCGTTGAGGTCGCTTTGCAGGGTGGAGACTTGGCCCTCAGCCTTGGCGGCGGAGCGGGCCGACCAGCCCCAGCCTGCCAAGGCGATGGTCAGTGCCAGCAGCAACCAGGTGAGGGGGTAGCGTAGTAATGCCATTACGGTTTCCTCGGTGGTGGGGTGGGCTGCGGCTTATTCTGGTTACATCCTCTGAACGGGCAGACCACGCAGCCACCAAGCCAGCGCAATTCCAGACACTTCGCATCCAGCTTGGTGCAGGTTTTCCCTACCAAGTGACCGCACTTAGGCCGAGGCATCTGCCACCTCCTTCACCGGATAGACCTTGGCAAAATGGTCGTATGCCTTGGCCATCTTGGTGTCGTAGTCGTTGTCCTTGTAGGCCGGGCCGTTGTAGCGGCGGGCGAAGTCGGCCCATTTACGGCCCTGCAGCGCCTTGTGCATGGCTTGGTCTTGCTGGATGAAACGGCATAGGGCGGTTAGGTGGTCGACCTCGCTGCGCTGCATGGCGGTCTGCCAGTCGCTGGCAGAGGAAAATCCCAGCGCTTGCCAGTGGTAGCCCATGATCTGGAACATGCCCCAGCTGGCCGACTCGATGGCGGCATCCCGGTGCAGGCTGATGGCGAGTTGCAGCCGCTCCCACTCGGCCGCCCCGCCCGCATAGCCGCCGCGCTTGGGGTTGACCAGGTTGGGGTAATGGGCGGCCATCTGGTCGGCTGTGCCCTTGCCCAGGTGCTGGGTGAGCTGCTTGTAGAACACATGCCGCTCGAACAGCACCACCGGGCGCATGTCGGTGGTGAACCCCTCGCCGATGCTCTCGACCTGGGCGACGGTGGCCATGGTGGCCAGCGGCAGGCCCAGCAGGTC
>NZ_JBFOCW010000088.1:0-38582 GCF_040908005.1 Aeromonas sp. s1(2024)
GGCGCTGTTTCCCAAATCAACCATCAAGCCACAACTGCCCCAGCCCCAAGTGACCGTTACACTCGGGGCTTTCTGACAGGCAGACCAAGGGTATTCAGTTTGTTTATGGCACTGACATACGCCATGACTTCTCCCACTTGGCCATTGTAGTTACGCAGACTGATTCTCCCCGCCAGCAACTGCTTGAACCGATACATCGCCGTTTCCGCCAGCGAGCGACGGTGATACCCCGATATCTTCTTCCAGTGCGCCAGCCCTTCCTTGCGCATCACCAGCACAGCCTCATTTCTTGGATGTCCTTTTTCCCATAGCCCAGCGTTCTTGCGAGGCGGGATACAGGCTGTCGCCCCTTTGCGCGAGATTAGCTGATGGCTGGCTTTGCTGTCATAGGCGCCATCCGCATAAACACGTCCCAGCTTGCGCCGCAGTGGGTTGAGCAAGGTCGGCAACACCTCGGCATCATGGACATTTTCCAGCGAGACTTCCGCCGCCACGATATCGTGGGTCACCGGGTCTACCGCCAGATGCAACTTGCGCCACACTCGCCGCTTCTCGGCGCCGTGTTTTCTGACCTTCCACTCGCCTTCACCAAATACCTTCAGGCCCGTCGAATCGATAACCAAGTCAGTGATGCGCCCCTTAGAGGGCTGTCGATAAGCCACCGCCACCGTGCGTGCTCGCTTGCTGACACAGCTGTAATCGGGGGCACAAAGCGGTACGTTCATCAACTCGAACAGGGAGTCGAGTAGTCCCTGGGTGCCCGCAGAGTGAGGTTGAAAATCCCCTTGAGCATCAGGAAGGTGCAGATGGTCTGGTCAGTGTATAGTTGGCTGCGGCCCCGCCGCCCATGATGGCCGTGGTGAAAGCAGTTGTTCATGGCCTCGGCATCAACCCAGAAGGTGAGTGAACCACGGTTAATCAAAGATTTGTTGTATGTAGGCCAGTTGGTGATGGGGTGAAGCGACGTGCTCATGATGCAGACTTGAAGGAGATGGTGGTGATCAGATCACCAAGTCCTCAGTTAGTTCCATTCAAGCTGCATCGATTTGGGCAACAACGCCACTCTCTGTAGTAATCATAGAGAGCGTTATGAATCTATCCAGTATCTTAAAAAAGAGATCCGGCAATGGGTTGAGGCCGCTGTTTCTGCTAACTTGGATCAATTGGATGACAAAGGTCGTTTGGATTATCCCGCCTTTATTTTGATTGATGAGCTGGATCGCTGTCGTCCCTCCTATGCGGTAGAAATGCTGGAAACCATCAAGCATATCTTCGATATCTCTGGTGTGGTGTTTGTGCTCGCAACGGATACCGAACAACTTCAGCATGCTATCAAGGTAATTTATGGTGAAGGCTTTGATGCGGAGAGCTATCTTGGACGATTTTTTCATAGACGATTTACGTTAGGCAGTATCTCTCGGCGAGAGTTTATTCAACAGACAATAGCAGATAAAGAATTGCATTTTGAGCATGTCAAGGTATGGCCGGAGATAACTGATACCCAAGTATTGGTAAATATATTGACAGCTGTCAGTGATCATTTTTTATTGAGCTTAAGAAAAACAGAGCAAGTGTTGGATAGAACGTTTGCTTCCATCGTGAATTATCAAGGATGCACATTAAATCTAATTTTTCTTGTTTACTTGTTCTCTCTGTGCGAGAAAAACAATGAAGATTATCGCGCTGTAGCGGATGGCAAAATGCCTACGACAGATAACCATCCAAAGCTAAAAGGTTTCAATACACTAATGAATGAGTATGGAGAGCAATACTTTCAATGCTTTATAAAAGCAGGAAGTGCCATAGGAAGTTATGTTGAGGATGTCGATTATGAACGATATTTAAATCCATTTAGAGATGGTGAATATATGGTTTCATTAAAGAACGTTTTGCTCATGTCTTATGAAAACCTATTCAAACCGGGTTCAGATGATGAATGTTCTTATCGTTTAATCACGTTGGCAAAAGATTGTGCTAAGCGAATGCGAAATTTGACTGTAGAAGAAAATACTATATTGGCCGAAAAAGAGCTGTCACAGTTGGAGCGACGTTTAGCAACGTATAAGAATTTAGTAGAGCTGGCAGTACACCTTGACTAAATAAAGCCGGGAAATCCCGGCTTTATTATCAGATCACTTGGTGTGGCGCTCATGCAGGCGCTGCACCACATCCTTCAAACCCAAGCCTTCGTTTTGCAGCAAGACGGTCAGGTGGTAGAGCAGGTCAGCGGATTCGTTGATGAGCTCTTCTCTGTCTTTCGCCATGGCGGCCAGGGCCACTTCCACCCCCTCTTCACCCACCTTCTGGGCGATGCGCTTGGTGCCTTTGCCATAGAGGCTGGCGGTGTAGCTGGTGGCGGGATCTGCCCCTTTGCGTGATGCCAGGATCTGTTCGAGCTCGGCCAGGAAGCCGAGCGGCGGCACGGGGTGGCCGTCGAAGCAGGAGGGGTTGCCCAGATGGCAGGTGGGGCCGACCGGGTCGGCGGCAATGAGCAGGGAGTCCTGATCACAGTCGGTGGTGATGGCGACGAGCTTGAGCACATGGCCCGAGCTCTCGCCCTTGGTCCACAGGCGCTGCTTGCTGCGGCTGAAGAAGGTGACCTGGCCGGTGGTCTGGGTCTTTTCCAGCGCCTCGCGGGTCATGAAGCCCTGCATCAGCACTTCGCCGCTGAGGGAATGCTGGACGATGGCGGGGATCATGCCCTCACACTTGGCCCAGTCCAGGCGCTCGGCCAGCGGCAATGCATTGTCTACTGCTTGATTATTCACGGATGGCGACTCCTTCGTTTTTCAGCCAGCGTTTCAATTCGGGAATGGGAATGAGGCCCTTGTGGAACACGGAGGCGGCCAGCGCCCCGTCCACGTCGGCCAGGGTAAAGGCATCGCGAAAGTGCGCCATGGCCCCGGCGCCGCCGGAGGCGATGAGGGGCACCTTGCACACGGCGCGCACCAGCTTGAGCTGCTCAAGGTCGTATCCCTGACGCATGCCGTCCTGGTTCATCACGTTGAGCACTATCTCCCCCGCGCCCCGGCGCTGCACTTCCTGTACCCACTCCAGGGTGGTCCAGGTGGTGGTGCGGGTGCGGCTCTCGTCGCCGGTAAACTGTTTGACCTGATATTGACCGAGGGCGGCATCGAAGTAGGAGTCGATACCCACCACCACGCACTGCACGCCGAAGCGCTCGGCGAGCCGGGTGATCAGGGTGGGATCGGCCAGGGCGGGGGAGTTGATGGAGACCTTGTCGGCACCGAATTCCAGGATCTGGCGGGCATCCTCCACGCTCTTGATGCCGCCGGCGACGCAGAAGGGGATGTCGATGACTTCCGCCACCCGGCTTACCCAGCTCTTGTCTACTACCCGTTCGTCGCTCGAGGCGGTGATGTCATAGAAGACCAGCTCATCGGCGCCCTCGGCGGCGTAGCGGCGGGCGAGGTCGACAATGCCGCCCATCACCTCGTGGTTGCGAAACTGCACGCCCTTGACCACCACGCCATCTTTGACGTCGAGGCAGGGGATAATACGCTTTGACAACATGCTCATTGCTCCATGTAAAGCACGGTTAAAGAAACGTCGTTCTGCCGCCGGCGTTGGCCCGGGCGGCGGACGGGAACAGGGTTGGCATGCCTTGAACGGGGGCCCCTGACGGGGGAAACGACAGGCCCGGCAGGCCGTCTAGTCGCCTCTGGGCACCCCACTATATGCATGACTTCATTCAGTGATTCAACCCTTTGTCGCCCTTCACCTGCCCCGGATGGCAGGCTGGCGCCTCGGGGAGGGGAGCCCGATCGTCCGGGTGGGTCTCGTCCGTTGCCATATGCTGGCGCAGGGTGAGCAGGGCGGCATCAAAATCAAACGCCTTCAGTTGCCTGGTCAGGGTGTCGCTGCGAGACCCCAGCATGAGGCGAAGGGGACCGGCATACTGCTCGTAGAGGGGGATCACGGCGGTGTCGCTTTGCACCAGCAGGGCTTCCATCTGGCCCAGCAATTGCTGGCGCCACTGATCTCCCAGGGGCACCAGATCGGTGGTCGGGGCGGCGAGATCGTCCCCGAGCAGAGCGCAAAGGGTGGCAATCTCCTCATCGATGGATGACATGAGTCCGGTGGGCTCAGTGTCGCCGCCCGCGATGGCCTGCTCCAGGGCCAGGCAGTGGCGCGATAGCTCATGTGCCCCCAGGGTGCTCGCCACGCCGCGCAGGCTGTGGGCCATGCGGGTCGCATCGCTGTGCTCCCCGGCCTGCAAGTGGCAGTGCAGCCGGGCCATGTCCTGGCCATGCTCATGGATGAAGTAGCGAAGCAGGGCCAGGTATTTCTCCTGATTGCCGTTGAGGGCCGCCAGCCCCTGGTCGAGATCCAGACCCGGGTGTGCCTGCAGGCGGGCAAGGGGGCCTGTCACGGGATGGCGAGTGCTGTCGTCCGGGGCAAGCTCGGGGACCTTGCCTTGGGGCAGCCAGCGCTGCAGGGCTTCAAACAGCTTGGCGGGGGTGACGGGCTTGGCAATGAAATCGTTCATGCCGGCCGATGCGCTCGCCTTTCTGTCCTCCTCGAAGGCGCTGGCGGTGAGCGCCAGAATGGGCAGCCTGTCCATGCCGGGCAGGGCCCGGATGGCGCGGGTGGCGCTGTAGCCATCCATCACCGGCATCTGTATGTCCATCAGGATGAGGTCGAAGGGGTGCTGGCTGACGCGGGTCAGGGCCTCCTGGCCGTTGACGGCCGTCTCGATGACGAGGCCGCTGTGGCACAGGAGCTCGAGCACCACTTCCCGGTTGATGGCGTTGTCTTCCACCAGCAGGACTCGGGCGTGGCGAGGGAAGCTGAAGGACTGTTGGTTCCCCTGCTCGGACGGGGTCCGGGAAGGGGCGTCCTCCTTTGCCTTGAACAGCCTGGCGGTAAACCAGAAGCAGCTTCCCTGGCCAGGCTCGCTAGTGACTCCGACCTCCCCCCCCATCAGGGCGGCGATCCGGCTGGTGATTGCAAGGCCAAGGCCAGTGCCGCCATATCTGCGAGTGGTGGAGACATCCGCCTGTTCGAACGCCTGGAACAGCTTCTCGCGCTGTGCAGGGGTGATGCCGATGCCGGTGTCTTCCACCTCGAAGCGCAGCAGGTAGCCGGTGGTGAGGGGGCGGGCCAGCTTGACGCGCAGGGTGACGGTTCCTTGCTCGGTGAACTTGATGGCGTTGGCCGCATAGTTGAGCAGGGCCTGGCGCAGGCGGGTGATGTCGCCGTGCACCCAGGCGGGGGTATCGCCGATGTCCGTCACTATGGTGAGCCCCTTGGCCCTGGCCTGGTCGCTCATCAGGGTGCGGACGTTGTCCAGCATGGCGGTGAGGGAGAAATCGGTCAGATCCAGCGTCATCTTGCCCGCATCTATCTTGGAGAGATCCAGGATGTCGTTGAGGATGCTGAGCAGGTGCTGGGCGGCAGTGTCTATCTTGGTCAGCCGTTCGAGGTCGGTGGGATCCCGGGTGTCGCGCTTGAGCAGATAGGTGAGCCCCAGGATGGCGTTCATGGGGGTGCGGATCTCGTGGCTCATATTGGCAAGGAAGGCGCTCTTGGCGTGGTTGGCGCTTTCGGCCCGCTGGTGGGCCTGGGCCAGCTGCCGGGTGCGCTCGTTGACCATCTCCTCCAGGTGGTAGCGATACTGGTCCAGCTCCTCGCCGAGCTGCTTCTTCTCGGTGATGTCGGCCTGGACCGTGACGTAGTGGGTGATTTCGCCGCTCTCCTGGCGGATCGGCGACACCGTGGCCAGCACCTGGTAGTGGGAGCCATCCTTGCGCTGGTTGATGAATTCGCCATGCCAGCGCTGGCCGTGGTTGATGGCATCCCACAGGGCGACATAGCTGGCATCCGGGGTGAGGCCAGAGCGCAGCAGGGACGGGGTCCGGCCTATCACCTCGTGCTGCTGGTAACCGCTGGCGGCGAGGAAGGCGGGGTTGACGTACTCGATGTGCGCCCGGGTGTCGGTGATGAAGACGCCGTCAGGGCTCTGTTCGAGGGCCAGGGACAACTGGCGCAACTGCTGCTCGGCCAGCTTGCTCTGGGTGATGTCCAGATGGATGCCAAGGAGGCGCACGGGCCGTTGCTGGGCGTCCCGATAGACGCTCCCTTTGCTCACCAGCCAGCGGATGCCGCCATCTGGCAGCAGGATCCTGAACTCCAGCTCGACGGGGGCGCCGCTGACCGCCCGCTCCGCCAGCAACTGCTCGATGCGGGGCCTGTCATCCGGATGCAGGCAGGCTTGCCAGGCGGCCAGCTCGCCGAGCGCCTCGGCACTGCGGCCATAGAGGCGGGCGCATTCCGGCGAGAAGAAGAGGCGGTTGCTGACCATGTCCCATTCCCAGATGCCGACATGGGCTCCTTCCTGGGCCATCAGCAGGCGCTGTTCGCTCTCGCGCAGGGCGCTGCTGACGGTTTCGGCGCGCACCCGTGCACTGATGGCGTCGTCCATCAGGTTCAGGGCTGCGAGGCGAGCACGACGCTGGGTATCGAGCGCCATCTGCTGATTGTGTTGCAGGCGCTGCTCCGCGAGCTTGCGCTCCGTGATGTCCTGCACAGTGCCGTAGAGCTCGAGTATGGTGCCATCCCTGTCCCTGAGCGCCGCCCCGCGGGCAATGACCCAGGCGGTCTCCCCCTGCTCCGTGATCACTTCGGCATCGCACTCGTAGGGCTGCCCGTCCATCCTGCAGCGCTCGACGGCCTGGGCCACCGTGTGCCACCCCTCCTGAGTGAAGTATTTTCTGACCTCGGGATAGACGGCGGGGGGGAGGGCCGGATCCCGGCCATAGATGCGATAGATCTCCGGTGACCAGAAGTGGCTGTCATCGGCCACGCGCCAGCGCCAGTTCCCTATCTTGGCGAGACGCTGGGACTCGCGCAGTATGGCTTCATTGCGGCGCAGCGCCTCCTCGGTCTCCTTGTTCTGCCGGTTGTCCTCGATGATGGAGATGAAGTAGTCGGGATTGCCTTCGGCGTCGCGCACCAGGGCCACCGTCAGAGTGGTCCAGATGATCTCGCCCCCCTTGTGCAGGTAGCGCTTCTCCAGGGTGTAGTGGGGGATAGTTCCCGCCAGCATCCGGGCCACATGGGCCTCATCGAGGTAGAGATCGTCCGGGTGGGTCAACTGCTGGAACGTCATCCCGGTGAGCTCGTCGGCCCGGTAGCCCAGGATGTGGCACAGCCGCTGATTGACACGCAGCCAGTGTCCATCGGGGGAGACCAGGGCGATGCCGACCGCTGCCTGTTCGAAGGTGACCTGGAAGCGGTTCTCGCTCTGCTGCAACTGGTTCTGGGTGTTCATCAGCTCCTGCCAGCGCAGGACCTCTCTGGCCCGGGCGCGATGAAAGGCGGCACTGAGCACGCTGATGAGCAGACCGTTGGCGATGAGCAGGCACCATTGCACCAGATCCTGGCCAGCCTCGACACTCAGTGAATAGATGGGGGGGAGCATGAAATAGCTGGTGACCAGGGCGGTGATCAGGGTGCAGAGCAGACCAGGCAACAAGCCCCCCAACAGGGCGCAGACGATGATGGGCAGCATGAAGAGAACCAGCAGCGGTCGCTCACCAAAGGCGATGGGCAGCTGGACACGGATTTGCAACATCAGAACGGGCAGCAGCACGGCCAGCAGGGAGATCCCCCAGCGCTGGGTAGAGGGGCGCACATGCCACAGGGGTGACCAGCTCATCATGGGAGATCCTCCGGTGGCATGGGGGCCTGGGGATAGGGGGGCGGCACTCCGAGCTGACGGGAGAGCCCGTTGATCTGGTGCTTGAGGGCCAGCATGGCGAGCTCCCTGTCCACCATCACCTTGTTGAACCGCTCCAGCTCATGGTTCTGCTGGCGCAGCTCGCTGGCCTGGCGGGTCAGGGCCTGTTCAACCTGCTCCCGTTCGGTGACATCGAGCAGAATGCCGATGATGGCGGGCTGGCCGAGGTAGTCGACGCGCCGCCCGTACAGCTCGACCTCCAGGGATTCCCCGTGCTGATGCAGGGCACTGAAGCGGGTGTGGATATCGCGCGCGTCCTGCTCGCACGCGTGCACCAGCTCGGCGACCCTGGTGCTGTCCTTGGGAGCGGCAAGGGCGTGTAACTGGCCAACGGCGATCAGCGCCCCCGGGGTGTCATAGCCAAACAGTCGGGCAAAACAGGGGTTGATGTAGCAGAGCCGACCCTGCTGGATGATGTAGATCCCGGCAAGGGATTGCTCCACCAGGGCACGGAACAGCCCCTCGCGCTCTCGCAAGTCGGCCTCGGCCCGTTTGAAGTCCGTGATGTCCCGAGAGATGCCGAAGATCCCGATCACCTGCCCCTCGCTGTCTTGCAAGGGGCCTTTGGTTGCGAGAAACACATGCTCGCCATCGGGCAGGGTCAGGTACTCCTCCTCGGTCTGCACCCGGTTGCGCTCTATGACCTTGCGCCCGGATGCCATCAGCATCTGCGCCTGCTGCGGCGGGAAGAGCGTCAGATCATCCTGGCCCAGCACCTCGTCAACCGGCTTGCCGACAAACTGGCTGGCGGCCCGGTTGAAGAGGATGTATCTGCCCTCCTTGTTCTTGGCGAAGATGGCGTCTTCCGAGCTGTCGGCGATGGCGGAGAGCAGTTGCAACGCCTCCAGCCGCTGGGACTGGGAGTGCTGAAGCTGCTCGGCCATCTGCAGCCGGGTGTGCTGGCGCAGCAGGATGATGCCGGCGTTGGTGACAAAGAGCACCAGCAGGCCGATGAGACCGATCCAGACGCTCTCCTTGAAGGTGGCCTGGTAGAGTTCCGCCTTGTCGATCTTGGCCAGCAGGTACCAGTCCGTGTTCATGACCGGATAGACAACCCCGAAGACCTCGCTGCCCCGGTAATCCTGGCCATAAAGCACCTGGGGCGTGCCGCGTTCGGCGAGCCGCAAATACTGGGCTGCCAGCAGGGTGGGGTGGGTGACGGGATAGTGCAGGGTGAGAGCCGGTTCCGGGCGATAGCGCAGGCTACTCAGATAGTGGACCTGATCCCCCTGCTGGCGAAACAGAATGGCTTCTCCGCTGCTGTCTGGGATGGGCCAGGTACGAAGGATGCGATCGGCCCAGTCAGTACCGATGATGTGCAGCGCGAGGACGGTGGTCCCGTGGCCTGACGGGCCGAGGGGAGCCAGAAAATCCAGTCTGGCGTATCCCTTTCCATCGACATAGGGGGCCACTCTGAGCACCTTGCCTGCCTCAACCCGGGAAAGGGCGGCCTGCAGGGGACTATTCACGGGGCCAGCCCCCGGGGTCTGCCACAGGATATGGCCGGCAGGATCAAGCAGGGTCGCCCCCTGGAATCCACGCAGCGAGAGGACGTCCTGCAGTTGTGTCAGCCACTGTGTCTTTGCCGTCAGCCCATCAGGAGGCAGGGCACCATAACGCGGGCTCTCGATGATCTGGCGGACATCCTGATCGCGGTTGTCGAGCCACTCGGTGACGCGCTGGCTCTTGAGATCCGCGATGGCTTCGAGACGAGCCACCTCCTTGTTGCGTGCCAGTTCGATGTTGCGGGCGATGGCCATGGCGGTCAGGGCCAAAATGAGCCCGTTGAGCAACAGGAAGGGGATCCATTGACGCCGCGTAAAGACAGGTGTGCTGCCGGTGGTGTCAATGCGACGATGCAGCATGGCATAAAGCATGAGGGCCGTGATGAGGATAAAGAGCCAGCCCTTGATGGTGCTTGCCATGGCGAACTGGGCAGGGGTGCTGAACAGCCACTCCACCGCCTTGTCGGAGAGCAGGATCCACAGGCTTGCCACGGCGGCATAGGTGAGCACGACGTTGAGCACATGTGCCCGGGTCAGAGGAGCCTCAGCCATCCACGGCCTCGCTGCCATCCTGGTAGCGTTCGGCAATGGTGACGAATGCGTCGAAATGGCGATCGAAGGCGGTCACGACATCGGGATCGAAATGGTGGCCGCTGCCGGAGAGGATGAGGGCGCGAGCCTCGTCGTAGCTCATGGCCGGCTTGTAGACCCTGGCGCAGATGAGGGCGTCAAACACGTCTGCCAGCGCCATCAGGCGAGCCGAGAGGGGGATGGCGTCCCCTTGCAAGCCGTCCGGGTAGCCGCTGCCATCCCACTTCTCGTGGTGCCAGTGGGCGATCTCCTTGGCCAGGGTGAGGAAGGCCAGGGGCTGCTCCATGTCCTGTTCGGCCTCCTCAATGGCATCGCTGCCGAGCTTGGCGTGGGTGCGCATGATCTGCCACTCCTCCGGAGTCAGCTTGCCCGGCTTGAGCAGGATGTGGTCGGGAATGCCCACCTTGCCGATATCATGAAGCGGTGCGGAGCGGCTCAGCAGGTCGATGTAACCCGGGGTCAGGGTATCGGCGAAACGGGGGTGATCAGCCAGGGCGCTGGCCAGCAGACGTACGTAGCCCTGGGTGCGCAGGATATGGTTGCCGGTTTCGGGGTCGCGGATCTCCGCCAGATGGGCGAGTGCGCGGATGGAGACCTGCTGGATCAGGTCGTTTTCCGCCATTCGCCGCGCGACCTCGGCTTCCAGCGCCGCATTCTGGTTTTGCAGGCCGTCACGGGCCTGCTTGGCCTCCAGCTGGGTGCGCACCCGGGCCTGAACGACCACCGGCTTGATGGGCTTGGTGATGTAATCGGCAGCGCCGAGGGAGAGGCCGAACTCCTCGCTCTGGGGGTCGGCGAGGGCGGTGAGCAGAACGACGGGAATACGGCTGCTGATCGGGGACTGACGCAATTGCCTGAGCACTTCATAACCATCCATGCCGGGCATCATCACATCCAGCAGGATGAGGTCAGGCTTTGGATCCGCGCTGACGATGCGCAGGCATTTTTCCCCGCTCTGCGCAGCCAGCACGCGGTAATGAGGCGAAAGCAATTCGGTCAGTACCATCAGATTTTCGGGTGAGTCGTCGACGATCAGGATGGTGGCGTTGTGAGGTGTCAACATATGTCTTCCATGACGCTATCCCTGTGAGGTCGAGTATAGAGCCAATTGCTGCCAAATCATAAGGTTCGCCCCCATCGGGGAGAAAGAGGCCTGCCCGGATGGGCAGGCTGTCTGATGCCGGAAAGGGGCGCGTCACGCAGCGCGGCCGTCACCCCAGCAGCGAATGGCTTCTGCCACGTCAAACTTGCCCTCCAGCAGGGCACGGCCGAGGATGATCCCCTTGACGCCGGTTCCCTTGAGCGCCTCGATATCCGCCAGACCGCCGATACCGCCGGACGCCTGGAAGC
The DNA here is from genome assembly GCF_040908005.1 of Aeromonas sp. s1(2024). NCBI lineage: Bacteria > Pseudomonadati > Pseudomonadota > Gammaproteobacteria > Aeromonadales > Aeromonadaceae > Aeromonas > Aeromonas sp. s1(2024). The sequence continues at coordinate 11,209 of NZ_JBFOCW010000088.1, forward strand.
CGACGCTCGGGTAGCGGGCACAGAGATCCCGGTAGAGTTCGACGTTGGTGCCCGCCAGGGTACCGTCACGGCTGATGTCGGTGCAGAGCACGTGTCTGAGTCCGGCGGGGAGGAAGCGCTCGATCAGCGCCTCGATGGAGATGCCGCTGTTCTCCTGCCAGCCAGCCACTGCGATGTGGCGGTTGCCCTGTTCATCGATGTTGACATCCAGGGCCAGCACGATGCGCTCGGGACCATATTTCTCCATCCAGCTGGCCACCAGATCCGGGGATTTGACGGCGGTGGAACCGATCACCACCCGGCTGGCGCCGGCCGCCAGCAAGTCTGCCACATCCTGTTCGCTGCGCACGCCGCCGCCGACCTGCACCGGTGCCTCGGTGGCGGACAGCAGCTGGGCGATGAGGGCCAACTGGCGGGCCTTGGCATCCTTGGCGCCGTCCAGATCCACCAGGTGCAGCTGCGCCGCCCCCTGGCTGACATAGTCATCGAAGCGGGCCTGCGGGTTGTCGCTGTAGGCGGTTTTCTGGCCGTAGTCGCCCTGGTAGAGGCGCACGACCTGACCGTTGATAAGGTCGATTGCGGGAATAATCATGCCTGTCATAGCTCCAGAAAGTTTTGCAGTAGGCGGGCACCGGCCGGGCCGGATCGCTCCGGGTGGAATTGGGCGCCAAAGAAGTTGTCCCGCCCGACGATGGCGGTAAAGGGCAGGCCGTAGTCGCAGGTCGCCAGGGTTGCGTCGGTCACCTCCAGCGCATAGGAGTGGACAAAGTAGAAGTAGCTGCCGCTGGGGATGCCTTTGAGTAGCGGGTGGGTCTCGTCGTGTTCAATCTGGTTCCAGCCCATGTGGGGCAGGCGCAGGTTGCCCACCTCCATCAGGCGGATCCTGCCAGGCACGATGCCGAGGCAGTCGATGAGCGCTCCTTCGCTGCCATCGGCGCTCATGTTCTCTTCCGAGGCCTGTGCCAGCATCTGCATGCCGAGGCAAAAACCGAGCAGCGGCTGCTTGGCGGCGCGAATGAGGGGCACCAGTTCCCGCTCATTGAGGTTCTTCATGGCGGCGATGGCAGTGCCGACGCCGGGCAGGATCAGCTTGTCCGCCTGCTCGATGTCGGCGGCCTTGCAGCTCACCCTGGGCTGCACGCCGAGGCGCTCGAACGCCATGCGCACCGAGGTGAGGTTGGCGCAGCCGGTGTCGATGATGACCAGGTTCTGTCTCCCCATCACAGCACCCCCTTGCTGGAGGGAAGCTCGCTCCCTTCCACGCGAATGGCCTGGCGCAGGGCGCGCCCAAAGCCTTTGAACAGCGCTTCCACCTGATGGTGGGTGTTGCCGCTGCCCACCTTCATCTGCAAGGTGATGGCCATGGCGTCAGAGAGGGAGCGGAAGAAGTGGGGCACCATCTCGGTGGCCATCTCTCCCACGCTGTCGCGACCAAAGCCGCTCGGGCAGTCGAACACGAAGTAGGGACGGCCGCTCAGATCCAGCGCCGTGGCCACGTCCAGCTCGGTCAGCGAGGTGCTGTCAGCCTCCTGGCGGGGACGCCCGTCGATCACCGCCTGCACCTCGTCCATCGCCAGCACGAAGCCGAAGCGGCCGATGCCGCGCTTGTTGCCAAGGGCCTGGCGCAGGGCTTGACCCAGTGCCAATCCCACATCTTCCACCGTGTGGTGATCGTCGATGTGCAGATCGCCGCACACTTTGAGCTTGAGGCGAAAGCCCGCGTGGGTCGCTATCTGATCCAGCATGTGATCGAAGAAGCCGATGCCGGTGGCGATCTGGTTGCCACCGCTCTTGTCGAGATCCACCGCCACCTGGATGCGGGTCTCCTTGGTGTAGCGCTCCACCTCGGCCACGCGCCCCTTGGAGAGCAGCTGATCACGAATGGCAGTCCAGCCGTGATCTTGCGGGTGGTAGCGTATGCCGCGGATGCCCATGTTCTCGGCAAGCTGGATGTCGGTCTGTCTGTCGCCAATCACGAAGGAGTTGGCAAAGTCGATGCGGCCCGAGGCGAGATACTCCTTCACCAGCCCAAGGTGAGGCTTGCGGCAGCTGCAACCGTCGGTGGGGAAGTGGGGACAGATCAGCACTTGCTCCCAAGTGACGCCCTGGGATTCGAAGAGGTGCATCATCAGGTCGTGGGGCGGCTGGAAGTGTTCAAGGGGCAGGCTGGCGGTGCCGAGCCCATCCTGGTTGGTCACCATCACCAGCACGTAGCCGGCGGCCTGGAGCTCACGCAGCACAGGTATCACCATGGGCTCGAAGCGCAGCTTCGCAAGGCTGTCCACCTGCTTGTCGGTGACCGGCTCCTCGATCAGGGTGCCGTCACGGTCGATAAACAAAAACGGGGTTTTCATCGCTACATCCTTGCTTGTCTTACAGAGAGGGTGGGGGCAGGTCACGCAGCACGGCCAGCACGGCGTCCATTTCGCCCTGATAGCCGATGGTGATGCGGATGCTGTTGTCAAGGCCAGGCTTGCTGGAGAAATCACGCAAGATGATGCCGGCGGCCTTCATGGCGGCGAACACGGCGGCGCCATCTTTGAAGCGCACCAGCACGAAGTTGCCCTTGTCCTCGAACACTTCCTTGACGCAGGGCAGACGAAGCAGCTCCGCCTTGATGAGCGCCTTTTGCTTGTTGAGTTCCAGCACCCGCTCCTGCATCAGTTCCAGCCCCATGGGAGAGAGCGCCTGGGCGGCAATCTGGGCGATGGGGTCGGGAATGGGGTAGGGCGCGATCACCTTGGCCAGCATGGCAATCACCTCTGGATCCCCCAAAGTAAAGCCGCAGCGGATCCCTGCCAGGGCGAAGGCCTTGGAGAGGGTGCGGGTCACCACCAGGTTCGGGTATTGGGCGAGCAGGTCCACCACGGAGGCCTCCGGGCAGAACTCGATGTAGGCCTCGTCCACGACGATGATGGCGCGGTCCCGGGCCTTCTCCAGCAGGGCGACGAGTCCCTTGCGGCCCACCAGATCCCCGGTGGGATTGTTGGGGGAGCAGAGGAACACCAGCTTCACGTCAGAGAGGCGATCGGCGATGGCGGGCCAGTCCGGCTGACGGCTGGCGGTCAATGGTTGCTCGACAATCCCCACGCCACAGGTCTCGGCGCTGATGGCGTACATGCCGTAGGTGGGGGGGCAGATGAGGATTTGATCTTCCCCTGCCTCGCAGAAGGTGCGGATCAAGAGCTCGATGGCCTCGTCGGCACCGCGGCTTACCAGCACCTGATCCGGATTGACCCCGGCGTAGGCGGCATAGCCATTCACCACCTCGGCCGGCTGGCACTCGGGATAGCGGTTGAGGCGGCTCCCCTCGACGGTGAAGGGATAGGCCAGGGGGGCCTCGTTGGCATTGAGCCAGACGTGGCCCTGGCCGCCGATGCGGCGAGCGGACTGGTAGGGAGTGAGAGCCCGCACAACGCGACGGGCCAGATTGACGATGCTCATGACAAATCCTTCTGCTGTGCTGTTTGTTGGGGCTCGGCGGCCAGGGTGTTCAACCTGAGGGTGACGGCATGCTTGTGGGCATCGAGCCCCTCGGCCTGGGCGATGCGCTGGACGATGGGGCCAAGGCCGCGAATGCCGTCTGCAGTGAGCTCTTGAACCGTGTAGCGGCGCTGATAGTCGGCAAGCCCCAAGCTCGAGCAGGTGCGGGCATAGCCGTAGGTGGGCAGGGTGTGGTTGGTGCCGCTGGCGTAATCACCGACCGACTCCGGTGTCCATGCCCCGAGGAAGATGGAGCCCGCGTTCTCGAGCTTGTCCAGCAGATCCCGGGGGGCCCGGGTCTGCACGATGAGGTGTTCCGGTGCATAGGCGTTGGAGATGGCGCAGGCCTCCTCCAGGTTGTCGCAGAGGATCACCAGGCTTGCCTTCAGGGCTTGCTCGGCGATGTCGCGGCGGCTGAGGTCGGCGAGTTGCGCCTGGATCTCGCTGCCGATGGCATCGGCCAGGGAAGCGGAGGTGGTGACCAGCACCACCTGGCTGTCGGGGCCGTGCTCGGCCTGGGAGAGCAGATCCGATGCCACGAAGGCCGGGTTGGCGCTCTCGTCTGCGATCACCAGCACCTCGGAGGGGCCGGCTGGCATGTCGATGGCGGCGCCCCGCCAGTCACGGGAAACCTGGCCCTTGGCTTCGGTCACATAGGCGTTGCCCGGGCCGAAGATCTTGTCCACCTTGGGGATGGTTTGCGTGCCATAGGCCATGGCCGCGATGGCCTGGGCGCCGCCGATGGCGAACACCTGACGGACGCCACAGGCGCGGGCGGCAAACAGGATCTCGTCGCTCGCCGGAGACGGGGTACAGAGCACCACCTCACGGCAACCGGCCAGGCTTGCCGGAATGGCCAGCATCATCACGGTGGAGGGGAGCGGCGCGCTGCCTCCCGGGACATAGAGGCCGACCCGGCTGATGGGTTGGGTGCGCAGCTCGCACAGTACCCCGGGCTGGGTTTCGACTCGGACGACGGGCTGTACCTGGGCGGCGTGGAAGGTACGGATATTGGCGATGGCGGCCTCGATGGCACCCTTGATGTCATCACCGAGTCGAGCGCAGGCGGCATCCACTTCCGCGTCGCTCACCCGAAGCTGTTCGCGGGGCGCACGTTCGAAACGTTGGCTCAGCTCGCGCAGGGTCTCATCGCCCCGGCTGCGTACCGCGGCAATGATGTCTCGCACCACGGTACCGATGTCGGCTTCGTCGCCAAGGGCGGGCCGGGTCAGGACTTCGGCTTGCCGGGCGGGGGAGAGGGTCTTCCAGATCAGGGTCTGCATGATGTGTCTTCCTTATTCCATCTCTCTCGGCTTATTCCATCATCTTTTCAATGGGCAGCACCAGGATGGAGCTGGCACCCAGGGCCTTGAGCTGTTCCATGGTCTCCCAGAACAGGGTTTCGCTGGAGACGACGTGCAGGGCCACCTGGTTGGTGTCACCGGCGAGCTGCATGATGGTGGGACGCTCCGCCCCCGGCAGCAGATCGGTGATGGCATCGAGCTTGTCTTTGGGGGCGTGCAGCATGATGTATTTGCTTTCGCGCGCCTGTTGCATCCCCTGGATGCGGGGCAGCAGCTTGTCGATGAGTTTCTGCTTGGCATCGTTCAGGGGGTTGGGAGCCTGCACCAGGACGGCCTTGGAGCGGTAGATCACCTCGACCTCTTTCAGGCCGTTGGCTTCCAGGGTCGCGCCGGTGGAGACCAGATCGCAGATGGCATCGGCCAGACCCGCGCGGGGGGCCACTTCCACCGAGCCACCCAGCATCACGCTCTTGAAGCCCAGGCCCTTCTCGTCGAAGAAGCGCTTGAGCAGACCGGGGTAGGAGGTGGCGATGCGCTTGCCGGCCAGGCTCTCGGGTCCTGTGTAGTTGACATCGTCCGGCACCGCCAGAGAGAGGCGGCAGCCGCCGAAGTCGAGCTGCTTGAGGGTCTTCACCGCAAAGGGCTGCCCCTGGGCTGCGCGGATGAGCTGCACCTCTTCGAGAACGTTCTCGCCGATGATGCCAAGATCGACCACCCCTTCCATCACCAGACCCGGGATGTCGTCATCACGCACTCGCAGAATGTCGATGGGCATGTTCTCGACATGGGCGATGAGGCGCTGTTCCCGCAGGTTGATCTTGAGGCCGCAGCTCTTGAAGAGGGCCTGGGAATCCTGGCTCAGACGACCGGATTTTTGCATGGCGATGCGCAGACGTTGTGTTTCCATTGCTCGATTTCCTTCTAGTCAAAAACGAAAAAAACCCTCGGAAGTATGTGCTTCCGAGGGTTCATGAATCTTGCGGTCCTTTTGGAAGTCACCAGTTAAGTGTCTTCCAGCAGTCAACCTCCTGAAAGACTATTCGGGATGATGATGGTGATGATGAGTCTTCAGGGTGGTGAACTTCATGATGTAATCAATCCTTTACAAATCAGATGCCGTTGTTGACGCCCGATTTAAACTACCTGCCTTGACAGAAAATGCAACCGAAAAATGTGATCAGGACGATTAAAGTTGAGAAAACGGTTTTCTGGTCGATAACTAGACAATGAGATGCCAAAGGAGGCGACATCATGCCCAGCCAGGATCTGTTATTTCCCATCCTGCCCCGCGCACCCTCGACACCGAGCCCGGATGACATCAAGCGGGAGGTGACCCAGATCAGCCAGAAACATCAGCTGCGCAAGATAGGCACCGACAATGGCGGCGGTGGCCAGCATCACCAGCAGAGAGAGCAGCCGCCAAAGCCTGATCAACCAGCGGTGCAGGATGATGATCACAAACCGGATCCGGACCACCGGATTGATCTCTTCGTCTGAACGCATTATCAGTCCCGCTTTTTCCGCGCTTTTGGCATAATGCCCGCTTTTGCAGCGGGACATGCCTTTGACCATCATCCAGACCCTGTTCAAGCCAGACGGCCCCCTGGCCCGCCATATCGACGGCTTCAAGGCCCGTGCCCCGCAACTGGAGATGGCCGAGGCGGTGTCGCGCGCCATCAAGCAAGGTGGCCGCTTGCTGGTGGAGGCTGGAACGGGCACTGGCAAAACCTATGCCTATCTGGTGCCTGCGCTGGAATCCGGTAAGCGGGTGGTGATCAGCACCGGATCCAAGAACCTGCAGGAGCAGCTCTTCTATCGGGATCTGCCCACCATCACGGGGGCGCTTCACTACACCCCGCCGGTGGCACTGCTCAAGGGGCGCAGCAATTACCTCTGCATCGAGCGGATGAACCGGCTGTTGAGTGAATCCCATCTTCAAAAGCCCGAGATCCTGAGCGATCTCGTGAAGGTCAAATCCTGGTCGACTGCCACCGACAACGGCGATGTGGGGGATATCCCGGGGCTACAGGAGAACGCCGAGATCCTTGCCCACGTCACCAGCACCAACGACAACTGCCTGGGTCGCGACTGCCCCTATTACGATGATTGTCACCTGGTCATCGCCCGGCGCCGTGCCATGGACGCCCAGGTGGTGGTGATCAACCACCATCTCTTTTTCGCCGACATGGCGGTCAAAGACACCGGCTTTGGCGAGCTGGTGCCCGAGGCGCAGGTCTATGTCTTCGACGAGGCGCACCAGCTGCCCGAGATCGCCAGCCACTACTTCGGCAAGTCCGTGGGCAGCCGCACCATCCAGGATTTGGCGCAGGATATCCAGCTCGCCTACCGGGCAGAGGCTCATGACATGGCCCAGCTTGGCAAGGCGGCGGACAGGCTCGCCATTGCCAGTCAGGATCTGCGCCTTGCCTTCGGCGTGGAGGGGGGGCGCGGCAACACCCGGGATCTGCTGAGACAATCCCTCTGGGCCCAGGCGCTGGCCCGTCTCAACGATGCCATCGGGCTCTGTTATGAAGTGCTGAAACTGGCGCTCGGGCGAGGGGAGCTGCTGGATCACTGTTTCGAGCGCATCAGCGAGCTGCGCACCCGCCTTGGGGAGGTGCTGGCGGTCAACCAGACCGGTTTCTCCTACTGGTATGACTGTTCGCGTCTGCACTTTACCCTCAATCTGACGCCGCTGTCGGTCGCCGAGCGCTTCGGTGCCGAGGTGCAGCGCCCCGAGGTGGCCTGGATCTTCACCTCGGCCACCTTGACGGTGGACAATCGCTTCGCCCACTTCGTCGCCGAGATGGGGCTGGCCGGCAGCGCCGAACTCATTCTCGACAGTCCGTTCGATTACGCCGAGCAGGCGCGCCTGTGCGTACCCCGTTTCTTGCCAGAGCCCAATGCCTTCGGGCGCGGGGAGCAGCTGGCGACCCTGATGATCCCCCTCATCAACAAGACGCCGGGGGGATGTTTTTTCCTCTGCACCAGCCATCAGGTGATGCGCCAGGTGGCTGAGGTGCTACGCCGGGAAATCGGCCGCACCGTCCTGCTGCAAGGGGAAGACAACAAGCAGCGGCTGCTCAAGACCTTCGTGGAAAACGGTCGGGCCGTGCTGGTGGCCACCAGCAGTTTCTGGGAGGGGATAGACGTGCGGGGGGCGGCATTGTCCTGTGTTATCATCGACAAGCTGCCCTTTGCGAGCCCGGACGATCCCCAGCTCAAGGCACGGGTGGAGGATTGCAAGCTCAAGGGGGGGGATCCCTTTGCCGAGCTGCAGTTGCCCAAGGCGGTGATTGCCCTCAAGCAGGGGGTGGGGCGGCTCATCCGTGATCGCAGTGATCACGGCGTATTGGTTATTTGTGATCCCCGGGTGGTCAACAAGCCCTATGGCGCCACCTTCATCAAGAGCCTGCCTGCCATTCCACGGACCCGGGAGCTGGCGACCCTGGGAGAATTTTTCGGACCACGGGAGTGAGTCCGCCGCGCCGGGGCTGATTGCCCCCGGCCATGCATGACGGCAGGCCTTGGCCATGCTGACGATTTAACTGACTGATGTGAAGAGAATAAAAAGAATGGATGAGTTGAAGATCCTGGCCGTGGATACCGCCACCGAAGCCTGCTCCGCAGCCCTCTTGGTGGGCGATACCCTCTTTTCCCGCTGGGAAGAGGCGCCCCGTGACCATACCCGCAAGATCCTGCCCATGGTTCAGGCTCTGTTGGATGAAGCCGGTCTATCGTTGGATGAGCTCGACGCCATCGCCTTCGGTCGTGGGCCTGGCTCCTTCACCGGGGTACGGATCGGGATCAGCGTGGCCCAGGGGCTCGCCTTTGGTGCCGGCGTGCCGATGATCGGTGTCTCCACCCTGGCGGCCATGGCCCAGGGGGCCCATAAGCTGGAAGGGGCCGAGCAGGTGCTTGCCGCCATCGATGCGCGCATGGACGAGGTCTATTTCGGCCACTACGCCCTGGTGGACGGAGTGATGACGCTGGTGGGCGAGGAGGTGGTGAGCGAGCCAGCCGCACTGGTGCAGGCCCGTGACAAGCTGACTGGCGCGGTGAGCTGCGTTGGCACCGGTTTTGAAACCTATGGCGAGACTCTGGGCGGCCTGGCAGATGTGCTGATGCCAAGCCAGGTGCGTTTCCCGGCGGCCGCCGACATGCTGCCTCTGGCACGCCAGGCCTGGTTTGCGGGTGAGGCGGTGCCGGTTGAGCAAGCCACCCCTGTCTATCTGCGTGACAAGGTGACCTGGAAGAAACTGCCGGGTCGCGAATAAACGGCAGCGGCTGCCCCGGGCTGCTTTGTCGGACGATGAAGGAGAGACGAATGAGAAAATCCGTGATCATGCTGGGATTGGTGGGGCTGCTGCTGGGCGGTTGCAGCACGGTGCCCAAAGAGCTTGCCTATGAGCCTGCGGATCAGCTGGTGGCCTATCAACCCGCTCTGCAGGGGATGGAAGGCAAGCCGGCCCGCTGGAGCGGTGTCATCTCGGCGGTCCACAACAAGGCGGATCAGAGTGTCATCGAGGTGGTCTATCTGCCCCTCAAGTCCAATGGGGTGCCGGAGCAGACCGAGCAGAGCCCAGGTCGTTTTCTCGCCATCATGCAGGGGTTTGTCGACCCGACCCTCTATGCCAAGGGTCGCAGCCTGACGGTGCTCGGCACCCTCGACAAGCCGGTGGACAGCCAGATTGGCGAGCACAAGTATCGCTTCTCGGTACTCAAGGTGACGGGGAGCAAGCTGTGGCCACCGGTGAAGGAGGTGGAGATCCGCTACATGGATCCCTACTTTTACGATCCTTTCTATGATCCCTTCTGGCCCAGACGGTCCCTGCGCCGCTGAGGAGCCCGGATGACGGCGACATTGCAGGAGCGCAGGCTGCGCCTGGCGGACGGGCGGCACATCGCCCTGCTGGACAATGGTCAGGAGGGCAGACCGCTGCTGGTGGCCCTCCATGGCTGGCTCGACAACGGTGCCAGCTTTTTGCCTCTGGCCCCCTGGCTGGGGGCGTTTCATCTGGTCTGCGTCGATTTGCCGGGCCATGGTCACTCCGATCACAAGTCGACTCCCTATGTCTTCGTGGACTGGCTGGATGATCTCTACCAGATCAGCCAGGCCGCGGGCTGGCAGCGTTTCATCCTGCTTGGTCACTCCCTGGGGGCGCTGATTGCCTCTGCCTATGCCGGCGTCTTTCCCGAGCAAATCGAGCGGCTCATTCTGCTGGAGGGGCTCGGCCCCTTGAGCCAGCCCGACGAGGAGGTACCGGGGCAGCTGCGCCGCGCCATCCTCAACCGCACTCGTACCCGTGAGCGTGCAACCAGTGGATTTGCCACCCTCGAGGAGGCGGTGGCTGCCCGCTGCAAGGTGGCGGACATCCCCCCGAGTGCGGCACGCCTTATCTGCGAGCGACAACTGGAGGCGCGGGCAGGGCGCTGGTATTGGCGCAGTGATCCCCGTCTTCGCGATCTCTCGCCCCTGCGCATGAGCGAGGGGCAGGCCCAGGCCCTGATCCGGGCCATCGTCTGTCCGGTGCTCTTTATCCGGGGAGAGCAGGGCTTCCCCGGGCTCCTGGCACAGTGGCAGTTGCGGGAGGCGGCCTTTGGCCACATCGAACGGGTGACAGTGGCAGGAGGCCATCATTTTCATATGGAAAATTCATCAGAAACCGCCGTTTATATCGAAAACTTCGCTCAAATCCGGTAGGATCGGCGGCTTTGAATCATGTCAGGTTTGCTTTCTCCCTCACATTTCCCGTTGTTAATTCACTGTTAATTGATGTTGCCTTATGTAAATATGTGCGGCATTAGAGCATGAACTTAAAACAATTGATTGAAATGGATGTGACAGGGACGGAGGCAACACAGTGAGCGCACAGGTGCGAGTTATGCAGGAGAAGTTCGTGGAAAGAGTCTGGCTGAAGCGTTATCCAGAAGGGGTGCCCGCCGAGATCAATCCAGACCAATACGGCTCTCTGGTCGAGATGTTTGAAGAGTCGGTGAACCAGTTCGCCGATCAACCCGCCTTCGTCAACATGGGGCAGACCATTACCTACCGCCGGCTGGAGGAGCAGTCCCGAGCCTTCGCCGCCTACCTGCAAAACGAGCTGAAGCTCGGCAAGGGGGACAGGGTGGCCGTGATGATGCCTAACCTGCTGCAATACCCCATCGCGGTATTCGGCATCCTGCGGGCCGGCATGACGGTGGTGAACGTCAACCCCCTCTATACCCCGCGCGAGCTGGAGCATCAGTTGAAAGATTCCGGCGCCAAGGCCATCGTCATCGTCTCCAACTTTGCCCACACCCTGGAAAAAGTGGTGTATGACACCCCGGTCAAGCACGTGATCCTGACCCGGATGGGGGACAACCTGGGGCTGGCCAAAGGGACCCTGGTCAACTTCGTGGTCAAATACGTCAAGAAGCTGGTGCCCAAGTACAACCTGCCCCATGCCAGCACCATGCGTCAGGCCCTCGCCAAGGGGCGCTACCTGCAGTACATCAAACCCGAGATCAGCAACCAGGACATCGCCTTCCTGCAATACACCGGCGGGACCACCGGCCTCTCCAAGGGGGCCATGCTGACTCATCGCAACATGATCGCCAACGTCGAGCAGTGCCTCGGTGTCTATGGCCCTGTGCTGGAGCGCGGCAAGGAGTTCGTGGTCACGGCGCTGCCGCTCTATCACGTCTTCGCCCTGACGGTGAACTGCCTGCTGTTCATGCGTCTGGGGGGCTACAACCTGCTCATCAGCAACCCCCGCGACATCCCGGGCTTTGTCAAAGAGATCAAGAAGTATCCTTTCACCTGCATCACAGGGGTGAACACCCTGTTCAACGCCCTGGTCAACAACGACGAGTTCAAGGGCATGGATTTTGCCAAGCTCAAGCTCACCATCGGTGGCGGCATGGCGGTGCAACGGGCGGTGGCCGAGCAGTGGAAGGGGCTGACCGGCACCCCGCTGCTGGAGGGCTATGGCCTGACCGAGTGCTCGCCCCTGGTGAGCGTCTGCCCCTATGATCTGGTGGATTACAACGGCTCCATCGGTCTGCCGGTCTGCTCCACCGAGATCCGTCTGGTGGATGACGAGGGGAACCAGGTCACCGAACGGGGTGCCCCCGGCGAGATGCAGGTGCGCGGTCCTCAGGTGATGACCGGCTACTGGCAGCGCCCGGAGGCGACCGCCGAGGTGATGCAGGATGGCTGGCTCTGCACCGGCGACATCGCGGTATGCGACGAGCAGGGTTTCTTCAAGATCGTCGATCGCAAGAAGGACATGATCCTGGTCTCCGGCTTCAACGTCTACCCGAACGAGATAGAAGACGTGGTGGCCCTGCATCCCAAGGTGCTGGAGGTGGCCGCCGTCGGCGTACCCAACCCGGTGTCCGGCGAGCAGGTGAAGATCTTCGTGGTCAAGAAAGATGCAAAGCTGGCGGAAGAGGAGATAATTGCCCACTGCCGCAAACATCTGACTGCCTATAAGGTGCCGAAACTGGTAGAATTTCGCGACGAACTTCCCAAGACCAACGTGGGCAAGATCCTGCGCCGCGTGCTGCGCGACGAGGAGATTGCCAAGCAGTAACCGGCATGCACTGCTTTGCAGTCCAGCGCTGTCGTTATGCAAAACCGTGGGACATCCACGGTTTTTTCTTTCTGGATCCGACCAACGTGCAGGCAACGATGCAATATCAACTCATTTCACAGCAAGCCGAACTGGATCAGTATCTCGCTTCTCTGGCCGACGTTCCCCTGGCCATCGATACCGAATTCGTTCGCACCCGTACCTACTATCCCCAGCTCGGTCTGTTCCAGATCTACGATGGCAAGCAGCTTGCCCTGCTCGATCCCCTGACCCTGGATCTCTCCGGTTTGTGGCAGCGCCTCGGTCGGGCCGGACAGATTGCCATCCTGCACGCCTCCGGTGAGGATCTGGAGCTCATCCAGCATCAGGCGGGTCACCTGCCCAACCAGATGCACGATACCCAGCTGGCGGCAGCCTTCCTGGGCCATGGCGTGTCGGTGGGGTTTGGCGCCCTGGTCAACGAATTCCTCGGGGTCGAGCTTGAGAAGGATCAGGCCCGTACCGACTGGCTGGCGCGCCCCCTTACCCCTCGTCAGCTGGAATATGCCGCGGCGGATGTCTTCTACCTCATGCCCCTCTACGAGAAGGTGATGGCCAGACTGCGCGAGAGCGGCAAGTTCCCCTGGTTCGAGCAGGAGTGCCAGAACCACTCCGCCCGCAAGACCCAGGGCAGCGATCCCCGTCAGGCCTACCTCGAGATAGTCAACGCCTGGCAACTGGGTCGCCGCGAGCTGGCCATCCTGCGCGAGCTGGCCGCCTGGCGCCAGCAGGAAGCGGTACGCCGGGATCTCGCCCTCAACTTCGTGGTGAAAGAGCTGCACCTGTTCAAGGTGGCGGAGCGTCGTGCCGCTTCCCTTCGGGATCTCAACGAGCTGGGCCTCTCGCCCATCGAGATCAAGATCCACGGCAAGCGGATGCTGGACATCGTCGCCGCCGCCCAGCAGAGCGACCCTGCGAGCTGGCCCGATCCCATCCGCCGTCTGGTGGACTTCCCCCAGTACAAGGCCGAGCTCAAGCGCATCAAGGCCATGGTGGAGGAGAAGGCCAAGGCCAGCAACATTCCACCGGAGCTGGTGGCGAGCAAGAAGATCATCCACCAGTACTTCACCTGGAGCTGGCGCATGAGTGCCGAGGAACGGGCCAGGGCGGACAAGCCCATGCTGCTGCAAGGGTGGCGTCATGAGCTGGTAGGCCACCTGCTGGCCCAGTGACGAGTACGCAGTACGAGAAGGGGAGTCCATGACTCCCCTTTTTCATGCCTGTGCGGCTGCCCCCAGGGGTTGCCGGGATCGTCGCACCAGGGGGTTGGTCATGATGGGAAGCGAGAAGGGGTGGAGGAGGAAAATGGCGGGCACAAAGGGTGCCCCCATCAGAGTTCGTGAGCGTGGAATCCCTTGCGGTAGCGGGCCTCGCAGCGCGGGCAGCGTTGCAGGGTCGGATCCTGTTCCAGCTGTTCAGGGAGCAGCGGCTCCTCACAATCGGAGCAGAAGCCATAGAGCCCCAGATCCATCTGGCAGAGCGCCGCGTCGAGCCGCTTGAGGCGTGCCACGTTGTGTTCCACCCCGGGCAGATCGAGACGGCTGGTCAGATCAACCAGTTGATCTCGCTCGCAGCGCTCCACCTTCTGTGCCCAGTCATCTTGTCGACAGGCCTTGAGCTGACGGATCAGCTCCTCTCTTGTTTGCGCCCAGTCGGTCAGAAGGCGCTGATGCCATTCGGCCAACCGGGCTTGCGTCACTTCACACACAGCAGCCCCCAAAAACGAGTGATAAAACTCGGCCAGTATAGGGAAACCCGCGGTTTATCAAGATGACATGAATCAAGTTAACCGTGCTTTGACGGGTTTTTCCGGCAGGTGCTGCGGCTTGCCGGTGATGACGTAGAGCACTCCCGCCACCAGACAGACGACACCCACCAGGGTACTCATGGGGGGCATGATCCCGCGCAGCATAAAGGCGTAAAAGAGCCCCGCCAGAGTCTCGAACACGATGAGCGGCCCGACCAGCACGGTCGGCAGGCGCTGGCTCGCTTCGTTCCAGCACAGGGTGCCGAGCCAGGAGCAGAGGAGCCCCACTGCCCCCATCAGCAGCACGAAGCGCAGGGGCGTCGGCCCGAAGGGCAGGGGAAAGTCCGGTGCGCTCAGGGCAAGATGGCCGAGGCTGCCGAGATAGGCAATGAGCGCCACCGGCAGGGTCACCAGCCCCTGGGCGGTGGCCCAGACGGCCGGACTGCGGCCCGGGTGCTCGCGCAGCCAGCGGGCGTTGCGCAGGGGATACCAGGTCCAGCACAGCACGGCGCCCACCGCCAGGGCGAGCCCAAGCAGTTGTTCGGTGCGCGCCTCGGTGTGCCAGGTGAGCTCGGCGCTGTTGACCAGACAGAGGCCGGCCCCCATCAGCACCAGGGACGGGTAGAGCCGGGTGCGGGAGAGGCGACCGTCCCGTGCGCCATAGAGGCGGTTGGCGGCCAGGGCCGTCACCACCGGCAGGGTGCCGATAAACATGGCCGCCAGGGGCGAGCCGATGCGCAAGATGGCCCCCGACAGGCAGAAGTAGTAGAGGAGGTTCCCCACCAGAGTGAGGGCGAGGGCCTCTCGCCAGTCGCTGGCCGAGAGGGCCGCCAAGTGTTTGCGGGCCTGCCAGGCGAGCGGCAGTACGATGAGGCCGAAGGCGAGGTAGCGGCCGCTCGCGAGCAGGGCGGGGGGATAGCCGTCCACTAAGAGGGGGGCGACGAAGATGAGCCCCCACATCAGGCCGGCCAGCAGGGCAAACAGGACTCCGATCAACATGTTTCATATCCGGTAAAGAAGAAGGAGGCCAGCCTAGCAGGGGGGAAGGGGGGCGTATTGAACCAGATTGCGCTTTAGCGGCCAGCCTGCACCTGTTTCTGGTAGCGGACCGGGGTGGTGCCATAGCGGCGCAGGAAGGCACGGTTGAGGTGGGACTGATCGGCCAGACCACAGGCGGCGGCCACCTCGGCCGCGGGCAGGCCGGCAGCCAGCCACCCCTTGGCGCGCTGCAGACGGATGGCCATCAGCATCTGCTGGGGGGTGACGTGAAAGCGGGCCTTGAAGCTGCGCTGGAAGTGGTAGGGGCTGAGGTTCACCGAACCGGCCAGCTCGGCCAGGGTAATGGGGCGGGCGAAACAGGCCTGCATATAGTCGATGGCGCGGCCCAGAGGGTGGGCCGCTTCGCGCGGGGCCGCCAGGGCCCGGGCATGGGGGCGTAGGGTCTCGCACACCCTTAGCAGCAGGCCGTCGGCGGCGAGCTCGCTGTCACAGTGCCAGAGGGCATCCAGGGCCGCCTGCAGGACGGGGGCAGTGCGCGGATCGCTTCGCACGGCATCGGTGAAATACCAGTCGCGCTCGCCGCTGATGGCCTCGAGCCGATCGGCGGGCAGGTAGAGCATGCGATAGCGCCACCCTTGCTCGCAGGCTGACTCGCCCGTGTGCAGCTCATCGGGGTTCATCAGCACCAGGCTGCCGGGACCGGCCAGGAGCTGGCTGCCGCGATAGCGAAAGCGCTCGGCACCGCACTCGATGACACCGAGGCCAAACCCCTCGTGACTATGGGGATCGAAGATGTGGTGCTGGATGTGGGCGCGATAGAGCTCGGTCGCAGGCTGCCCCGGCAGGGCGCGAAAATCGGCCCTGTCGTGCTGATGGGTAAAGTTGACCGGCACTCCTTGCATCCTGACCTCCTGTCAATGAGCCTTCATCATAGGGCGCTGCGGGGTGGCGGCCAAGTCTAGGCCTGTGAGGCGCACTCGCGCTCGAGGGCGGAGCGGATCTCCTCTGCGGTCTTGATGGTGCGGATGCGGCGAAACAGCTCGTCGGCCTGGGGGTATTCCCGCACTATGTAGGAGAACCACTGCTTGATGCGGCTCGGGTAGTAGTCGGCCTTGTCGCTCGCCAGATCCTGCTCGGTGTAGGTCACCATCAATTGCAGTACCTCGGCCCAGCTCATGTGGGCACACCCCGTCTTCATCACGTTGGCCAGGTTGGGCAGGGAGATGGCGCCCCGGCCCACCATGAGGGCATCGCAACCGGACACCCGGGCACAGGTCAGGGCATCGGCATGGTTCCAGATCTCGCCGTTGGCGGTGATGGGGATGGGCAGGGCGCGGCGGATGGCGTCCACGTACTCCCAGTGGGCCGGCGCCTTGTAGCCTTCGCGCTTGGTGCGGGCATGCACCGCCAGCTCGTTGGCCCCCCCCTGATAGACGGCCTGGGCGTTGTCCAGATAGAGATCCTTGTCATCGTATCCCAGGCGGATCTTGGCGCTCACCGGCAGGTGGGCAGGCACGGCCTCCCGCACCGCCTTGACGATGCGATAGACGGTCTCGGGTTCCTTGAGCAGCACGGCGCCCCCCTTGCTCTTGTTGACCGTGGGGGCAGGGCAGCCGAAGTTGAGATCGACCCCGGGAGAGCCGAGCTCGATGGCCCGTATGGCATTTTCTGCCAGCCACTCCGGATGTTGTCCCAGCAGTTGCACCCGTACCGGGGTCCCTGCACGGGTCTTGCCATCCTGTTTCAGCTCGGGGCAGATGCGATGGAAGACCTTGGCGGGCAGCAGTTGATCGACCACCCGGATGAATTCACTGACGCAGAGGTCGTAATCATTGACGGAGGTGAGGACCTCCCGCATCAGGTGATCCAGCACCCCCTGCATGGGGGCCAAAATAACGCGCATAGCTGCTTCCGAAGACAAGGGGAGAAAAAAGAGCGCAGATTGTAGTGGCAATGGCCGGGATTGTCAGCCGTCTGCCCACTCGATGGCCCCCATCGACGGCCGCAGACTGGGCCAGGCTGTCAGCTTCCGGGCCAACTCTGTTAGGCTAAAGGCAGAGAAACACTAGAGGAGTACCCATGAAACGCTGGTGTCTGATGGCCCTGGGCTGGCTTGCCTTCGCCACCGGGATAGTCGGGATAGTCCTGCCCCTGCTGCCGACAACCCCCTTCATGTTGCTGGCGGCGGCGCTGTTTGCGCGCTCCTCCCCCCGCTTTCATGGCTGGTTGCTGGCGCATCCCTGGTTTGGCCCCCCCATCCTCGACTGGCAGCAGTATCGCGGCATTCGCCGCCACGCCAGATGCCGCGCCATCATCTTCATCCTGATCTCGTTCTCGGTATCGCTGCTGGTGGTGCCGTTGCCCTGGGTGAGGTGGCTGCTGGTTGTCATAATGGTGATCCTGCTCACCTGGTTGATGCGTCTGCCGGTGCTGGAGCCGGTTGCAATGAAGAAGTGAAATCCCTAAGCTATCGCGGCAATAATGCTATGGAGTTGGCTCGTCATTTTTGCGTGACGGGCCTTTTTACTGCCCCCAGGCGGAGACCCCGTGCGCCGCCATGGCAGGGCTCAAAAAATAAGCGGTCAAATAATGAATCCGGAAACCCTGAAGTTTATCGAAGCGAGCATCAAGACCATTCCCGACTATCCGAAGCCGGGCATTCTGTTTCGCGACATCACCAGCCTGATCGAGAATGCCGAGGCCTTCAAGGCCACCATCGATCTGCTGGCCGATCATTACCGTGATCAAGGCATCACCAAGATTGTCGGCACCGAGGCCCGTGGCTTCATCTTCGGCGCCCCGGTTGCCTACGCCATGGGGCTGGGGTTCGTGCCGGTGCGCAAGCCGGGCAAGCTGCCCCGCGCCGTCATCGAGGAGTCCTACGCCCTGGAGTACGGCACCGACACCCTGCAACTGCACACCGATGCCATCGTGCCCGGTGACAAGGTGCTGGTGGTGGACGATCTGCTGGCCACCGGCGGCACCGTCGATGCCACCGTCAAGCTCATCCGCCGCGCCGGCGGTGAGGTAGCGGATGCCGCCTTCATCATCTCCCTGCCGTCCCTGGGCGGTGATGCCCGCCTGACCGCCGCCGGCGTCAAGGTGGTCTCTCTGGTGGAACTCGCGGGGGCGTAAATCGCCCCTTCGCGCGGCAGGCCTCGTCACCCTGCTTTCTGCCGCAAACCGGTGCCTGAACGGGCACCGGTTTGAAATTCAAGCGATCCCTCCCAAGGCGGCGCATCCCCCATACAGCCAGCCCTCCATTTGTGTTAGCATCCAGCCTCAATGCCTCGTTTCCCAGCATCGAGATCTATGAGCTATCAGGTTTTGGCGCGCAAATGGCGCCCCCATACGTTTGAACAAGTGGTCGGCCAGCAACATGTGCTGACTGCCCTGACCAATGCCCTGGATCAGGGACGGCTTCACCATGCCTACCTGCTGAGCGGGACCCGCGGGGTGGGTAAGACCACCATCGCCCGCATTCTGGCCAAGAGCCTCAACTGCGAGCAGGGGATCAGCAGCCATCCGTGCGGTGTGTGCGATACCTGCCGCGAGATCGATCAGGGCAATTTCGTCGATCTGCTGGAAATCGATGCGGCGTCTCGCACCAAGGTGGAAGACACCCGCGAACTACTCGACAACGTGCAGTACCGTCCGGCCCGTGGTCGTTTCAAGGTGTACCTCATCGATGAAGTGCACATGCTGTCGCGCCACAGCTTCAATGCGCTGCTCAAAACCCTGGAAGAGCCGCCCCCCTATGTGAAATTCCTGCTGGCCACCACGGATCCGCAGAAGCTCCCCATCACCATCCTCTCGCGCTGCCTGCAGTTTCATCTCAAGAGCCTGGATCAGACCCAGATCGCCAGGCAGCTCGAATGGGTGCTGGATCAGGAGGGACAACCCTTCGAGCCTCGCGCCCTGCTGGCCCTGGCCAAGGCGGCCGACGGCAGCATGCGCGATGCCCTGAGCCTCACCGATCAGGCGTTGGCCCACGGCAACGGCAGCGTGCGCCTGGAGAGCGTGCTCACCATGCTGGGGACCCTCGATCATCACCACCTGCACCAGTTGCTGGAGGCGGTGCTGCGCCAGGATGCCCCGGCCACCATGGCCAAGATCACCGAGATTGCGACCCTGGGGCCGGATTTCGATCAGCTTCACGCCGAGCTGGAAGCCTTGCTCCACCGGGTGGCCATGGCGCAACTGCTCCCTGCGAGCGTGCAGGAGCAGGGGGCGGATGCCGATGCCTTGCTGCAGCTTGCCGGAGCCATGAGCCCGGAAGAGGTGCAGCTCTGCTATCAAATCGTGCTGGGGGGGCGCAAGGATCTGCCCTGGGCCCCTGACGGGCGCACCGCACTGGAGATGACCTGTCTGCGGATGCTGGCCTTCTCTCCCCGGCGCGAGGTGGTCCATCCCGCCAACCTGGCGGCCCAACCTCTCATGACAGGGCACTCCGGCGTGATGGCGGCAGCGAGGGAAAGCGCGCCGCTCCTGCCGGGAAAGCCCCAGGGGGCTGAGTCGGCCCCGGCTGCCAGCGCAGCACCACAGGCTCCCGCCGCGCCAGCATCGGTCCTTGAGGCCGAGCATGTCGCCCCCGCACCCAAGGCGGAGGAGGGTGCAGTGCTGGATCCGCTCTTTGCCGAGCAGGATGAGCTGCTGCGCGAGGCCGAACGGATGGGTTACGAGGCCGTGGTGCCCGCCAGTCCGCCTGCAGAGCCTGCCTCTGCGCCGTTGGCGGCGGATGACGCCGGGCAGATGCAGCAGGTTGAGGTCCAAGGGGAAGACGTCACTATCTCTTCGACCTCCAGCATGCAGAGCCTGCTTGGCAAGCGCAATTTGCTGCGAAGCCGCCTGCGTGGCGAGCAGAGTGCAAACGCCGCGCCTGCCCGGGTCACTCCCGTCAAACCGGTGGCCGCGACCAAACCGGCCCCGATGCCTGCCGTCGCGACTTCGCCCCAGGCCGAGGTGCAACCAGCGGCGCGGCCCGAGATGCCGGGGCAGGGATCTGCCATGCAAACGGGGTATGACGACCTGCCCCCTCTGGATGCCTATGAAGAGGGGGCCAGTGACTACGAAGAGTATCTGAGTCAGGGGTTTGACGAGGGGTTTGCCAGTGCCCCGTTGCCCACGCGGGCAGTGACTTCCGCCCAGCCAGCTCCCGCCACCATGGATCCTCCTTCGCAGGAGGATCTGCCGCCCTGGGATCTGGGCGCTGACGTCGGCAGCGCGGATGCGGCGGCACCTGCTGTTGCCGCTATGGTGCCTGCCGCGCCTCCAGTGGCCGCGAGCGAGCCTCAGCCCGCCATTGCATTGATGGAGACCATCGACTGGGATGCCCTGGAGAGCGACGCCCAGCCCGAGGAGGAGGGGGAGGTCGCCCGTCTGATCCCCTCGTCCTTGCTGGGCAATTGCGGGGACGCCTGGGCCGAGCTCATCGCCCGCACCGGGGTGGGGGGTCGGCTGCGTCAACTGGCCATCAACGCGGTGATGACCCGGGAAGGCAATCGGGTCTCCCTGCTGCTCAAACCCGAGCAGCGCCATCTGGTGAGCGACAAGGCCCGCGCCGATCTGGCCGAGATCATCAGTCCCGAGCTGGGCGGCCCGGTTCACATCGATGTGACCCTGGGCTCGGATCCCGCGCGGGAGACGCCGCTCGAGATAGAGCACCGTCTCTATCTCGGGGTGCGTGAACAGGTGAGCCGGGATCTGGCGGCGGATCCCAACGTACAATTCTTGCAGCAGCGTTTCGGCGCCGTGCTTCATCCCGAGAGCATCGAACCCCTGAGTCGCTGAATTGCGGTGAAAAAACCGTGCCGGGGTTTGTCCCCGGTTGAAAAGACCTTTGGCTGCCCCCATTTAGGGCAGATGAACCCACAGCCCGGCGCTGGATGCCGGATTTCAAGACGAGAGACGATCTATGTTTGGTAAAGGTGGAATGGGTAACCTGATGAAACAGGCCCAACAGATGCAAGAGCGCATGCAGAAGATGCAAGAGCAGCTGGCCCAGATGGAAGTGGTCGGCGAGGCGGGCGCAGGCATGGTCAAGGTGACCATGGCCGGCAGCCACAGCGTGCGTCGTATCGAGATCGATCCCAGCCTGATGGAAGATGACAAGGAGATGCTGGAAGATCTGGTCGCCGCCGCCGTCAATGACGCCGTGCGCCGCGTGGAAGAGCAGAACAAGGCCAAGATGGGCGAGCTGACCGGCGGCATGCAACTGCCCCCGGGCTTCAAGATGCCCTTCTGAGGATACTGCCCGTATCCGTTTCCCCTCCTCTGGGAAGGGGAAAAATGAAAAGGCCAGAGCCAAGCTCTGGCCTTTTGCATGTCAGCACACCCGGGAACGGCCATGCACAGATCATGGCGGGGGCGGCGTACTTGCCTGCCCCAGGGGGGAGAAGCCCTCGACCAGATGATCGATGAGGGCGCGGATGGCAGGCAGCAGACCGCGGCGTGAGGGGAAGACCGCGTGGATCACCTCCTGGCGCGGTGCCCAATCGGGGAGCAGACGCACCAGCCGGCCATCGGCCAGGGGCTCATTCATCATCATGGTGGGCAGTTGCACGACCCCGAGCCCGTCGATCGCCCCCTGACGCAATGTCTGCATGTCGGTGGTGGCAAAGCGGGGGCTGTGGTGCTGTTTGACTCGGGCCCCATCGGGGCCCAGCAGGGTCCAGTGATGGCCTTCCAGGCTGGCGCCATGACCGAGGCTCGGCCATGACAGCAGATCTGCGGGGGCCCGGGGCATGCCGAGTGACGCGACAAGGGCCGGGCTTGCCACCAGACACTGGGTTGCATAACCCAGCACCCGCATGGCGAGATCGCTGTCCTCCAGGGGCAGTGGCCGCACCCTGAGCGCCATGTCCAACCCCTCCGCGACCAGATCCACCGCCCGGTTGACCCCGACGAGCTGCACCTTGACGCTGGGATGGGCCAGGGCGAAAGAGACCAGCATCCTCCCGACGTGGGCGTGGAGCAGATCGATGGGGCAGGCGATGCGCACCAGACCGCAAGGCTCGCTCTGGGTCGCGGCGATGAGATCCTGCGCCGCATCGGCTTCCACCAGCATGGCCCGGCAACGGGTGTAATAAGCCTGCCCGAGTTCGGTGACGGTGAAGCTGCGGGTGGAACGCTGGATAAGACGCACCCCGAGTCGTTCCTCCAGCATGGCGATGCGGCGGCTGAGCCTGGATTTGGGCATGCCGAGGGCCCTGCCGGCCTGGGCAAAGCCCCCGTGATCCACCACCTGGACATAGAAATAGAGGTCGTTGAGATCCTGTTGCATGGGGTTATCGTTCACAAAATAGGACGCTGATGGCAAATTTTACGTCTACCGGACGCAGCGTTCCAGACTCACAATGCGAGCAACGACACATCCCGTGACGATCACCCAGGAGAGCATCATGAAAAGAGTCATCGGTATTTACAGCGCCCCTCGACAACACTGGGTCGGCGACGGATTCCCGGTTCGCTCGCTGTTCTCGTATCAGACCCATGGCCGCGCCTTGAGCCCCTTCCTGCTGCTGGACAGGGCTGGCCCGGCACATTTCGAGCCCGCCGATCATGCCAGGGGCGTGGGGGAACACCCGCACCGTGGCTTCGAGACGGTCACCATCGTCTATGAAGGGGAGGTTGCCCATCGCGACTCGACCGGCCAGGGGGGGATCATCGGTCCGGGAGACGTGCAGTGGATGACGGCCGCCGCCGGCATCATGCACGACGAATTCCACTCCCAGGGGTTTACCCGTCGTGGTGGCACCCTCGATATGGTGCAGCTGTGGGTCAACCTGCCCGCCAAACACAAGATGTCGACGCCCGGTTATCAGGGCATCACCAGCGACACCATCCCGCAACTGAGCCTCAAGGAGGGCGATGTGCGGGTACGCATCATCGCCGGGAACGATGCCGGGTTGCAACAAGGCGAGGTAGAGGGGCCAGCCCGCACCTTCTCGCCCATGAACATCTGGGATTTGCGGCTCAAGGGCGGGGCCAGCGTGGTGCTGCCGGCGGTAGCGGGATGGAACAGTGCCTTGGTGGTACTCAAGGGCTCTCTCATTATCAACGGTCAGGAGCGCGCGGGCGAAGCACAACTGGTGCTGCTCGATCCCAACGGGGAGGAGTTCATGCTGGAGGCGGAGGGCGAGGCCAGCTTGTTGCTGTTGAGTGGCGAGCCCATCGATGAACCCATCGTGGGTTATGGGCCCTTTGTCATGAACAGCGAGGCAGAGATCCATCAGGCGATAGATGATTTCAACAGCGGCCGGTTCGCCGTCATCGCCCCCTGAGACAATCCCGATAAAAACAAAGCGCCTGATGGCGCTTTGTTTTTTTATGGGCCCTGGTCAACCGAGCCAGCCGAGGGCCAGCGCCAGCCTGCCGCACAAGGCGGCCAGCAGGATGCCAAGCAGGGTGCGCAGCAGCCAGATCACCACCAGCTGTCCCACGCTCACCGGGATCCGGGTGGCCAGGATGCAGGGGATGGAGGCAGAGAAGAAGAGCACCGAGCTGACCGAAACCACGGCCGCGACATAGCGCACCAGCAGGTCGGCATCCTTGAGCAGGATGGCGGGCAGGAACATCTCGGCCAGACCGGCAGAGAGGGCCTTGGCGGTGGCGAGCGGCTCGCCGAGATCCAGCAGCCAGGTCAGTGGCCAGAGCAGCCAGCCCAGCAGATCGAACAGGGGAGTGTGCTTTGCCAGCAGCAGGCCCAGCAGACCGACGGACAGTATGGTGGGCACCACGGCTGCGGCCATGTGAAGACCGTCCCTGAGGTTGTCCTTCAATTGCCGCAACAGGGGATCGGCCTGGTGGGACTGGGTCAGGCCGCAGGTGAGGGCCGCCTGCCAGCGGCTCATGCCATCCGGTAGCGGCTCGTCGGTCTCCCCATGGTGAGCCAGACGGCTGATGGGAGGAACGCGCGCCAGGATGGCGGTGATGACGAAAGTGATCACCAGGGTGGACCAGAAGTAGAAGTTCCAGTGTCCCATCAGGTTGAGGGTCTTGGCCACGATGATCATGAAGGCGGCCGAGACGGTGGAGAAGCCGGTGGCGATGATGACGGCTTCTCGCACCGTGTACTTGCCCGCGAGGAAGACCCGGTTGGTGATGAGCAGGCCCACCGAGTAGCTGCCGACGAAAGAGGCGACGGCATCGATGGCGGAGTGACCCGGCGTGCGCCACAGGGGGCGCATCACGGGTTGCATCAGCACCCCGATGAATTCCAGCAGGCCGAAACCGAGCAGGAAGGTCAGGGCCATGGCGCCGATAGGCACGATGAGACCCACAGACATGGCCAGTTTATCGAACAGGAAGGGGAGGCGATCCGGGGTCATCAACCAGGCAGGGCCCCAGTCTGTGACATACAAAATGGCCAGGGCCAGCCCGAGCAGCTTGAACAGGCTCAATACCCTGTCGATGGGACGGGCGCGCCAGCGGCCATCCAGCAAGGGGGTGATGGCGCCATAGGCGATGAGCAAGAGAATGAGGGTCAGGGCAAGGGGGCGCTGGGCAATCAGAAAGCCGGCCAGGTGATCCACCACTATGGTGCTGCGCCCGCCAAGCTCGAAGGGCACGAAAAAGATGGCGATGCCAAGCAGGCTGGCCAGCAGCAGCTTGATGCCGGCCCCTGATCCTGCCGGTGCAGTGAGCGTGTGTTCAGGTTCCATTTTCTCTCCTTGTGATCCGCATGGTTCAATTCCGTTGAGGGGATTATTTGTATATACAATATCGTCCGGCGCTCAAAATGGAAACACCAAAGTCACCAAAATGCAACATATGAATCGGTGTGGATGCAGATGACCCCAAGACTGAAAAGCGTGATCTCGGGGGGAAAGAGGGGCCGGGATGGCGAGTGGGTGGTGAGGCATCAAGAGGCAAAACAGGGAGGTAAGCGACCAGCGCCAGGAAAAACATGAGCGGCTATTTACCCTTTCTGGTCATATTCATTCATGAGCCTATATTCATGACTATTTATGAATAAATCATAAACCCTTTGTTCTGTCGTTTTCAGAAGACGGCTGCACTGAACGTCAGAAGCCGACTGCACTATAGCAGCGGAGGGGTTGGATCCATCAGGCAACGACGGGCTGCTGCCGGCCATCAGCGGACGCAGGGAGGACTTTCCGCAACCGGCCGTTCGATGCGGCACCGATGGCCTTCGCGCAGGGGTAGTGAATCCGCCAGGATTGACTTGCGCTGCCCTACCTCTCACTAGTGAGGGGCGGCAGCGCATCAAGCGGTGAGCGCACTCCGGCACCGCCAACTTTCAGCACATGCGTGTAAATCATCGTCGTAGAGACGTCGGAATGGCCGAGCAGATCCTGCACGGTTCGAATGTCGTAACCGCTGCGGAGCAAGGCCGTCGCGAACGAGTGGCGGAGGGTGTGCGGTGTGGCGGGCTTCGTGATGCCTGCTTGTTCTACGGCACGTTTGAAGGCGCGCTGAAAGGTCTGGTCATACATGTGATGGCGACGCACGACACCGCTCCGTGGATCGGTCGAATGCGTGTGCTGCGCAAAAACCCAGAACCACGGCCAGGAATGCCCGGCGCGCGGATACTTCCGCTCAAGGGCGTCGGGAAGCGCAACGCCGCTGCGGCCCTCGGCCTGGTCCTTCAGCCACCATGCCCGTGCACGCGACAGCTGCTCGCGCAGGCTGGGTGCCAAGCTCTCGGGTAACATCAAGGCCCGATCCTTGGAGCCCTTGCCCTCCCGCACGATGATCGTGCCGTGATCGAAATCCAGATCCTTGACCCGCAGTTGCAAACCCTCACTGATCCGCATGCCCGTTCCATACAGAAGCTGGGCGAACAAACGATGCTCGCCTTCCAGAAAACCGAGGATGCGAACCACTTCATCCGGGGTCAGCACCACCGGCAAGCGCCGCGACGGCCGAGGTCTTCCGATCTCCTGAAGCCAGGGCAGATCCGTGCACAGCACCTTGCCGTAGAAGAACAGCAAGGCCGCCAATGCCTGACGATGCGTGGAGACCGAAACCTTGCGCTCGTTCGCCAGCCAGGACAGAAATGCCTCGACTTCGCTGCTGCCCAAGGTTGCCGGGTGACGCACACCGTGGAAACGGATGAAGGCACGAA
Source organism: Aeromonas sp. s1(2024) (assembly GCF_040908005.1). Lineage (NCBI taxonomy): Bacteria > Pseudomonadati > Pseudomonadota > Gammaproteobacteria > Aeromonadales > Aeromonadaceae > Aeromonas > Aeromonas sp. s1(2024). The sequence continues at coordinate 37,447 of NZ_JBFOCW010000088.1, forward strand.
CCCAGTGGACATAAGCCTGTTCGGTTCGTAAACTGTAATGCAAGTAGCGTATGCGCTCACGCAACTGGTCCAGAACCTTGACCGAACGCAGCGGTGGTAACGGCGCAGTGGCGGTTTTCATGGCTTGTTATGACTGTTTTTTTGTACAGTCTATGCCTCGGGCATCCAAGCAGCAAGCGCGTTACGCCGTGGGTCGATGTTTGATGTTATGGAGCAGCAACGATGTTACGCAGCAGGGCAGTCGCCCTAAAACAAAGTTGGGCATTAAGGAAAAGTTAATGGCAATCCGAATCTTCGCGATACTTTTCTCCATTTTTTCTCTTGCCACTTTCGCGCATGCGCAAGAAGGCACGCTAGAACGTTCTGACTGGAGGAAGTTTTTCAGCGAATTTCAAGCCAAAGGCACGATAGTTGTGGCAGACGAACGCCAAGCGGATCGTGCCATGTTGGTTTTTGATCCTGTGCGATCGAAGAAACGCTACTCGCCTGCATCGACATTCAAGATACCTCATACACTTTTTGCACTTGATGCAGGCGCTGTTCGTGATGAGTTCCAGATTTTTCGATGGGACGGCGTTAACAGGGGCTTTGCAGGCCACAATCAAGACCAAGATTTGCGATCAGCAATGCGGAATTCTACTGTTTGGGTGTATGAGCTATTTGCAAAGGAAATTGGTGATGACAAAGCTCGGCGCTATTTGAAGAAAATCGACTATGGCAACGCCGATCCTTCGACAAGTAATGGCGATTACTGGATAGAAGGCAGCCTTGCAATCTCGGCGCAGGAGCAAATTGCATTTCTCAGGAAGCTCTATCGTAACGAGCTGCCCTTTCGGGTAGAACATCAGCGCTTGGTCAAGGATCTCATGATTGTGGAAGCCGGTCGCAACTGGATACTGCGTGCAAAGACGGGCTGGGAAGGCCGTATGGGTTGGTGGGTAGGATGGGTTGAGTGGCCGACTGGCTCCGTATTCTTCGCACTGAATATTGATACGCCAAACAGAATGGATGATCTTTTCAAGAGGGAGGCAATCGTGCGGGCAATCCTTCGCTCTATTGAAGCGTTACCGCCCAACCCGGCAGTCAACTCGGACGCTGCGCGATAAAACCGCGCAGCGCCGGTTACTTCAACGTTA